>DKNL01000148.1 GCA_002474325.1 Opitutales bacterium UBA7389 | reverse complement strand
CTGATATTAAATCACTTACACGAGGGATAAAAGAATAACCCCCTGTAAAAACAGGGGGTTATAAGATGGTGGCTCCTCCCAGAATCGAACTGGGGACACAAGGATTTTCAGTCCTCTGCTCTACCAACTGAGCTATCTCGCCCCGCCTTTCTTTCTAAGCATTCCCTAGAAAAGATTTCGGACAATAGAAAGGCGGCCTATTCCGTCAACGATCATTTTTGCGAAAATGAGTTAGTGACGGCAAATGATTCTAATTCAATACCTTAATACCTTTGTCGACCTTGAAGACTCGACCGTTGGCGACGGTGAAAAGCGGTTGGCCGTGCAGTCCTTTCTCGCCAGTCATGGCACTGTGATACTCAGGATCCTTGAGCTCGGAGGTCAAGGCCGATTCGTCAACTTGGTAGGGGGCTTCCGGATCGAAGATGGCCATATTGGCCATGGCTCCTGTTTTCAAGGTGCCGATTTCGTAGGGGAATTTGTAGAATTGGGCGACATGTTTGGCTGGATTGATAGCTGCGAGTCGATCTATGTCTGCCCAGGTGTAACCATAATGGGTCACCAGCTCACAATACAATTGCAGGCTATGCTCGATATTGCGGGTTCCCGGGCTGCCAGGTAGTCCGTTGTGGAACTCCTTGGTTTCCCGTGAATGGGGTGCGTGATCGCTACCGAAGAAAATCGCGTATCCATCGCGGACGGTCTCAAGCGTAAGATCTATTAGGGCCAATTGATCTTCTCGATTCGGGTGGGCGGGTCGGCGGTAGTTTATAAGAGCGGTTTCTCTTTTTTGCTGCAATAGTCGATCTTGATTCCAATACATAAAGTCTAGACCGACTTCTGCGGGGAGTTTAAATGACGCCGATTTAGACCGATCGAGAACCTGCTGGAGGGCGGGACCGGTTGGAATATGACGTGCTAGCAAACTGGATACTCCTGCGGATTCGGCGATATCCATGGTTTCTTTCTGGCAGGCCAAGACGGTGGAGCTATCGAAATATTGGTGGTGCAGGAGTCGTTCGTCAGGGTGGAGCCGATCCCTGAAGTCTTCAATGGATTCATCGGCTCTTGCTTGATCATTGTGATAGGAGACTGCTTCCCCCTTCCATAAGACATACATGTTTTCCCGTATCTGGCCCGTGAGACCCGATCCCCCAAAGGTCGATCCGAAATCTTTCCCTTCATGGTTAGGTACGGGAGCGGCTCCAGGTTCCATGCGAGGCCAAACAATAATCGGAATCAGGCCCTGTTTGTCGTAATGCTCTTGAGTCCGTTGATGCCGGTAGGGTCCCACCGGACCCCAAGGAGTGTTACCCATGGCTCCGACGATACTGACACCGCCTTTGAGGGCGGACAAGCAGCCGGATCTGATTGAATAGCTGCTATTCGCTTTGCGGATATTGTCGACGAGCAATTGGTAGTCGGTATCAGCGGGTCCGTGCTCCGCATGCTCTTCGGGCGTGGGTATAGCTGATTCTCGGAAGTGGACGTGCGGATCTACTCGGCCAGGGGCCAGATGAGTCGTATCGGAAAGCTTAATACTTTCGGATGTTTTCTCTCCTAGGAAAAGTTCTATGGGCTCTCCGTGAGTGCAACTGATTTCGCCGCTGGCGAGTTCGCCTGAGTCGAGGTGAATTTTTTGGCAATGAAAGCGGATGGATTTTTTGTCTGAGATCACGCGGCGTTAAATCTTTGCCTTGAAAGGTTGCGGGAGTTCCTTACAAGTTCGAGAAAATATTTACTCGAAAGAGTCAAAGGACTTCTCGTTTTCCGCTTGCCTTTCAATTGCGTGCCCGCAGCATCCCCCGAACTTGGACGCCGCCCTAGCTCAGTCGGTAGAGCAA
Organism: Opitutales bacterium UBA7389; assembly: GCA_002474325.1. GTDB lineage: Bacteria > Verrucomicrobiota > Verrucomicrobiia > Opitutales > Opitutaceae > Pelagisphaera. The sequence goes on along the minus strand of DKNL01000148.1, from coordinate 4,103 downwards.
TTCACTCGTAATGAATAGGTCGTCGGTTCGATTCCGATGGGCGGCTCCATTTAAACCTTTAATAGGTAGGGGTTTATGAAAACGTAAGAAATGGCGATTTGACTTCCGTAACCGTTAGAGATTATGGCGGTTACGGAAACTCACAAAGACCCTTACACTTATTCAAAGACGCGGACGCCTAACCTCGTTAGGTACGATAGGACCAAGGAGTACTATATCCTCTACAAGCTTAACGGTAAGCAGGTCCGGACGCCCTTGAAAACCTCAGATTACAAGGTGGCCGTTAGGCGGAGAAACGCCAAGATGCTGGAGGTTGAGAAGCTGCGATCTGTGGCTCCAAAAAAGGAAGTTAGCCTAGAGACTTTTGGATCACTATTTGATGAATACAAAGAGAAGACTAGATTAGATCAGGACATCAGTCGTGCGACTAAACAGGGCAGGGTCTATGCGATAAAACGGATCGTCAAAACCTTGCCTGGGATAGAGGGCAAAAAGCCAATGAACCTTGAGATAGGCGAGGTAGTTGAATGGATAAGACGACTCAAGGCTGATGGTACTAACTTTGTCGCACCGGGGGCCAAAAGTGCGCGGAAGGGCAACAGTGCTTACACGGTGAATAGAACGATTAGCGTTTTATCGGTGATTCTTGATATGGCAGTCGCCAAGGGTCTTGCGGCTGAAAACATAAGTTAAATCTGTATTTAAGCTTGTGAAACTAATTCGAAGGTTTCAGCCTACCCTAGCCCCCCTGCCTCTAAACATATAAATTTTACCCTTACAACTTCAGTTTTAGTTGAAAGCGTAGTATTAGTATAACGTGAGTTACTAGCGACCACCCAGATGCTTTTGAATCCCCCTTTTCTCCAGGGAGCAAAATACCCGTTCCCGACCAGGCCATTCCGCCAGTCCTCAAATTTTCTATCACATAGCAATGCTAACCTACTGTATCTTATGAAGCGAACTAATAAACTCCTACGAGGACTTGCATCCCTCGGTATCCTAGGATCCTCCGGGTTCCTATTCGCACAAAGCGAACAAGACGTCTACGAACTCTCGCCCTTCAGCGTCGACGTATCCGGCGATGTCGGCTATGCGGCTCAAAATACTTTGGCGGGCAGTCGACTCAACTCCCGCTTGAAAGACACGCCCGCGCCGCTATCGGTCTACACCAGCGAGTTCATGTCCGACATTTCGGCGGACAGTGTCGAGGACGCGCTGGACTACTCGGTCAATATGACCCCTGAATTGTCGCAGGACGATGGTACGGGATCGGCGAATCAGCTGACGGCGTTCGACGCTCGCTACCGTATCCGCGGTATCGATGCGGATTTGTCTCGAAACTACTTCGCCTACAGCATCGATCAGGATGTTTACAATATCGAGCGCGTGGATGAATCCCGCGGCCCGAACTCGATTCTCTTCGGTATCGCCAAAGCGGGTGGATTGATCAACACATCGACCAAGAAGCCAACCTTCGGTCGTGAATTCACGACTTTTAACGTTACCGTCGGCGATGCCGATCGATTTCGGGCCCACCTTGACGCCAACAAAGTGCTTCTCGATGGCAAGCTCGCCCTTCGTGTAAACCTGCTGCACAATGAAAATGGAGAAAACGAACGGCCTTGGGTCGCTCGTCGAGACGATCGTTGGCACGCGGCCATTCAGTATCGTCCCCTGGAGAACACGGTCATCGATTTCGAGTATGAGTATGCAGACGTCATTGACCAGCCAACCCAGTTTTTCAGCGTCACTGATGATGTATCCGTATGGCTTGCTAATGGACGCCCCTTGGTCGGGGAGGGGGTCGGCGCTGATCAAGGTGTGAACGGGTCCTTTGCCGGGGGAAGCACCTATGGGCGCATCTCCTACGTCGACAATACGGGCACGATCGCCAACTACTCCGGCGCCGCCCGAACGCTGAACCCCAATTCCATCGATACACCCTTCACCTTCGAGACCAACGTTCTCAACGATCCCGCTGGGGAAGGCACGATCACGGTTCCTGTGTACGCGTCCGCGTCAGGCCCCCTCTTGATGCGGGGCGCCCGCGACATTCGCATGATGTCGGCGAACGTGTCCCAGAAGCTGGGCGAGAACACCTTCGTGGAATTGGCGTGGGCAAAATACGAGACCGATCGCTTCAGCCACAGAATGGGCGGCGACGTCTCAATGGAAGGGGACCCCAATCCCACCTTGGCTGACGGTTCGCCCAACCCCAATGCCGGGCGGATCTTTTTTGAATCTCGGCTCGAGCGCGACTTCCGCTACTTCACCGACGACTACATTCGAGGCACGATCTCTCATGAGATCAACACCGATGGCTGGATGGGCAACCACCGCTTGGCAGCCATGGTTCAGAGTCGCGATCGCGTTCCCTTGCGCCGTTTATCGCAAAATTTGGTCTGGAACGACACGGACAACTGGGGCCTAACCGACAGCAGTGGAAGACCTTACGGCGGTCCCTTCAACCGAACCCCTTGGAATGGACGAAACCGCGTTCATGTGCGGCACTACCTCGATGATCCTACGGACGTGGCGGACTATCGAGTCGGGACCTTCCCGGGCGTCGGCTACGGGAGCGACTGGGACGGTGAAGCAGGAAGCATTACCACGACCGTACCTTTCAGCAGCCTCTGGTACTCCAACCAGTTTCCGGGCACGCCGGACGGGCAGATGAAAACGCTGACTGCGGATTGGGCGACCCTCCGCGTAAAGGGCGAACAGTCGGGTATCGACGCCTTGATGGCCGCCGGCCAGAGCTACTTCCTCAATGATAGGCTGGTTTTGACCTACGGCTACCGGGAGGATGATTTCTACCTGTTCTCCCCCGCCGGCAACGGGAGGAACAATAGCTTCAATAATCAACGGGACATATTAGACGTTTCGAACGCCTTGGTTCAGGAGTTCGTCGGCGAGACCGAGACCTACGGAGGCGTTTACCACATTAACGAAAATTTCTCCCTGACCTACAATTCCTCCACAAACGCCGGCATATCGGACTTTTCCGACAAAGACATAATCGGCCCTCCCGGGGAAACGGGCGGCATCAATCCCGTGCCTAATGGAAAAAACGAGGATATCGGTGTCACCTACAGTGCTCTAGGAGGCAAGGTGTTCCTGAAGGCGGCGTTCTTTGAAACCTCGTCCAACAACATCAGCTCCTTCCCTTCTTGGGCTAGCGGCAATGTGATTGGAGGGATAAAACAGCTCTACAACCAGCTGGAAGATTCGGAGCTCATCACCAATGCCGTCAACGAAGCGCAGAATATGACCGCTGAAGTGGCCACTCGGTCGGAAGCGAGCGAGGGCTTTGAATTCACCATGGTCGGAAATCTCACCGACAATTGGCGAGCCATATTCAACTATTCCGACACGGAGGTGACTTTGGGAGCCAATCTTCCCGAGTTCAATCCTTGGTGGGGAGGATCCACGGGCAAGTCATTCTTCCAGCAGTTCTCCAGCGAACCGCTCTTTGATGCCCCCGGATTTGGAAATGACATGAACTTGGCGGATGACGCCACTGTCGGAGACGCCATCGCCGCTATCGAGCAATCGGCCGCCGACATGCAGGCCCTTGTCGGAGGATTGGCCGTCGGGCAACGTCAGGAGAAGTGGAGCATGTTCACCAACTACACCTTTGATGAGGGCCCTCTAAAGAACTTCCGAGTCGGTGGCGGCGCTCGTTACACGGATGGCCGCTATCATCCTGGATTTGGTGGCAACACGTTCAACAGCTGGCTTTTCTACGATGCCGTGGTCGGCTGGCAAAAACGATTCGATAACTACACCCTGGATCTCCAGTTGAACGTCAAGAATCTCTTCGATGAAGACGAGCTTTCCATCACTCGATTGGATATTCCTAGATCGGATGGCGGGCAAAATGCGCTAAGATATATCCTGCCCAATCGCCGGGATATCCGCTTGAGGGCGTCTTTCCGATTCTAAGGTTTAATCTCGACTAAGCTTTTCAGCGGCGTGGCTCAAAACGAGCCGCGCCGTTTTTTTCACTCACAACCAATCAAACTGATCTAGAGCTGTGGCCACGATGTCGCGGTCCATCGCAACGTAGGAGACGCTGGTATCAAACGACAACGCGGACGTGG
>DKNL01000234.1 GCA_002474325.1 Opitutales bacterium UBA7389 | reverse complement strand
AGGTGCTTAGGGATTCCAGCACCTCCGGCTTCGCCAAGATTGACGCCTATGTTGAATCCATCTGGTTTTATGGCGGCTGTTAGAAGGCGTTTCGCTTTCATCGTAGATTCCAGGAAGCAGTTTCGCTCGTCTTTGTTAAGATCCTCGATATCAGCGACTTCTCGGTACGGTAGCACTAGCAGGTGGCCAGCGTTGTAAGGGTAGCGGTTTATCAGAATAAAGGTGAAAGGCTCCCGCGAGACGATCAGGTTGGCTTTGTCGTCGTCTGATTTTGGGAGATCCACAAAAGGTCGTCGATCTTTCGGGGCCTTTTCCTGGGCCACGTACTCCATTCTCCAATATGCGTGTAGATGCTCCATAGTATACTTTTATTAGATGGGATTTCATGGCTCGCGTGTCAAAAGCGTTCATTCGGGGAATGAGCGAGTGCTTGCCATCGGCGTTCAAACACGATTCTAAGCGATCGTTGTTTATCTGGTTCTACAGACTGATTTTCGCTCCAGTCGCTCTCATCCTTTCGCCTAAGTACTTGCTGAAGATGAAGCGGCGTGGCGATTACGAGGGTGCGATCGCTATGCGTATGGGGATCGGCGTAGAGGAATGGCCGAGGATCAAGGGTAAGTGGAGGATTTGGATACAAGCTGTAAGCCTAGGGGAGATGCTGGCAATCGAGAAGCTCATTCGGGAGCTCGCTGGTAGGCCGAATACGGAGATTCTTTTAACGACGACAACTAGCACAGGACTAGAGCTCGCCCGTGAAAAGTATTCGGACCTTTGCGACAGGATAACCTACTTCCCAATGGATTTCTGGCCATTTAGCCGAAAATTTTGGAAACGAATGCGCCCGGATCTTGCTATCTGCGCGGAGACCGAACTGTGGCCAGAGCATATGAAGCAAGCCTCCTTGGCAGGGGTTCCAATGGTGTTAATCAACGGGCGTCTTTCAGATAAATCGTTCCGCTATGCTCGACCCCTTTCATTCCTCTTTAGACGCCATCTGAGATGTATCGATCAGGTACTGGCTATATCGGAACACGATGCAGACCGATTCCGGAAAATCGGCCTTCCTCCTGAACGCATTTACGTTGCGGGGAATCTTAAAGTCGATGTAGACATTGGCGAGTGCTTTGATGCTCGCGAAAGGGCCCAGTTGAAACAGACCTTGGGACTGGGGAATGGGTTTGTGCTTTTGGGATCCTCCACATGGCCAGGTGAAGAAGCGGCCCTTCTGCGAGCGTTAAGCGTGCTACGTGAATCGCTTCCAGATTGCCGTTTGATGATGGTGCCACGGCATTGCGAGCGCCGGGGGGAGGTTCGCGATTTACTGGAAAAGGAAGCTTCAGACTTTCGCTGGCATTTCAAGAGCGAGGGGCCTACCGAAACGGAGGTGGATATTCTGGTGGGCGATACGAGCGGTGAGCTTAGAGCTCTCACGCAATTGGCTGATCTGGCCTTCGTTGGGAAAAGCCTGCCGCCTCATACGGAAGGACAAACGCCTATCGAGTGTGTTTTGCTCGGCGTGCCGTTGCTTTTTGGGCCAGGAATGAGTAATTTTCGAAGCGTACGCGATGGGATGCTTGAATCAGGAGCCGCCGAACTGGTCCAGGATGAGGAAGCCCTCATATCCCGCATCTTGGCTTTAGCGGCAGATGGTCATGCTCTTGAAGCTCAGTCGAAGAGACAACGCGAGTGGGCGGAAAACAATCAGGGATCCCTGGAGCGAACGCTAAAAGCACTAGAGCGTTTGTTGGATGTCAAAACTCGGTCCTAGCTTTAGAAGCGAACCAAATACGGTATAGGCCGAAGGAGAACACCGTAGTTTACCGACCGGCGTAGGTTTTGACCACGCCGTACGATGAAGGCAGACTCGAATTATTAAAGAGCTGCCCGGTGTATCCCATTTGGACCTGATCAATGGGCTGGCTTTCTCGCTCGCAAAATTAGAATGGTTTCGGTTCGCGAGGCTTTTTCCTGCCCCTGAAAACGCTTTGGCTTACCTGTTTAAAGCGGATGGCCGCTCAAATCCGGGCGATGGGGCGGGTTATGAAGGCGAAAAACGGATCGCCAGGTTCACAGAAAGGACTTGAAAAGTGTATATGGATCCCATTGGGAAGTGAGGGAGCGCGAATTTCGGCATATAGTTGTCGCGTTCCGCTTGACAGGGGAAAGGCAAATCGGATTTATACGGCTATTATGGCAGATTTAGACGAAAAGTGGCCAGATAACGCTCCGGGAAAGTTCTATGTGGACGAGCAATGCATCGATTGCGATCTTTGCCGTGAAACAGCTCCAGATTTCTTTACGAGAAACGAAGACGAGGCGTATTCTTTCGTGCACGCCCAGCCAAAAACGCAGGAAGACATCGATCTCTGCATGGAAGCCCTTGAGGGCTGTCCAGTCGAAGCCATCGGCGATGATGGCGATTAGGGCTAGGAGCTAACTGCCAGAAGACCCAATCAATTATAGAATTTCGAATGTGCCCAGAGCGGACGCGTTCTTTATTCTACTCGGTTAACCAGCTCTGAGCGATTGACTT
>DKNL01000202.1 GCA_002474325.1 Opitutales bacterium UBA7389 | reverse complement strand
GAAGGACCGGACGAGCTGTTCCTTTCGGGTTTGGCTCTGTTCAATATATTGAGTGTAGCTGCCTTGATAGACGTTTAAGGAACCTTGGGTCAGCTCAAAGGTTCGTTTGCAAATCTCATCAAGGAACGCTCGGTCGTGGGACACCATAAGAATCGCTCCTCCATAGCGTTTGAGATATTTCTCAAGCCAACGTTGAGAGGTGATATCCAAATGGTTGGTAGGCTCGTCGAGCAAGAGTATTGAAGGCTCTGCTAGTAGCAATTTGGCGAGGGCGATCCGCATTTGCCAGCCGCCGCTGAACTCGTCGGTAGATCGACGCATATCCGTTTGGGAGAACCCTAGACCATGCAAAACGGATTCGATGAGTGAAGGCAGCTTTTCGACTTCGCGATGCTCTAGCGTACTTTCCCAGCCGCCGATCTCTTCCAGCAGTTTTTGGTAAGCATCCGAATCAGTCTGCAAAGATTGTAATTCGGTAGTCGCTTTTTCGATCCTACCTTTTAGATCAAGAATATCGGAAAATGCGGACTCGGCCTCGCTGTAAAGGGCCTTGCCGGACGCGTCTATGCCATCCTGGGGCAGATAGCCAATAGTAATGTGGTTCGCTTTGTCGATTGAACCGTCATCAGGAGTTTCCTCACCCGCGAGTATCTTGAGCAGCGTTGTTTTGCCCGCCCCGTTGGAGCCGACGAGTCCGATCCGATCGTCCGGTCCAATGCTCGCGCTGGCGTCCCGAAAAATGAACCGCTCGCCGTATTGCAGCTTTAGGTTTCTAAGGAAAATCATATTCCGATTCGGTCAATGGCTTTAGGAGATCTTTCGCATCCGTCAATTCCTTGGATGAAGAAGACCCCCAAGCGGCCCGAATAGCGGTATTTCGTTCGCCCACCTTGTGGCAGCCCTATCTGAGGCGAAACGACACACATTCTGATTTTTTAGACAGTTTCTTAATCCGAGATGGCCTTTTGGAAAGCTTCCCACGGAAGGGTAGCGCATCGAATTCGGCTAGCGAAAGCCTTAACGCCGGATAGAGCTTGAAGCGAGTCATCGTTCTCGAAGATGACCGAATCAGACTCGTTCAGAAATGCGATTAGGTCTTCGGCGAGCGATATAGCGGAGAGACGATTAGACCCGGAAATTCGAGTTGTCAGCATCGAGGCAGAAGCTCTGCAGATAGAGCAACACTGAGCTTCAAAACTGGCTTCATCGATTCGATCGCCGCTCACTGAAAGGTAAATCGTCACCACGTCTCCGCAAAGGGGATTCTTGAGTTCGCTTCGCCTATTGGCTCCTTCGAGAACGTAGTTATTTTTTGGGTTGCGACTCTGCTCGATCAGAGTTTCGCGATATAATGATTGCAGATCGGCACACATGATCTGACTATCCGAAAAGAGCTCTAACTTTGGCTAGCGAATCGACAAGAGCATCAATATCATCACTGTTGTTATAAAGGGCGATAGAAGCACGGGCGGTGGCCGATATGCCAAATCTATTCATTAGTGGCTCGCAACAATGATGCCCTGTTCGAATAGCTATCCCATCGGTATCCAGTATGGTGCCGATGTCGTGAGGGTGGGCGTTTTCCATAATAAAGGAGATAGCTCCTGATCGATGGTCGGGATTCCCAACGATCTCTACGCCTTGACAACTTTTTAATCTATTGACAGCGTATTCAATAAGCTGCGACTCGTAATCGCGTATTGTCTCTATTCCGATCGATTCAATATAGTCAAGCGCGACCCCCAGGCCAATCGCTCCAGCGATATGAGGTGTGCCCGCTTCAAATCGGGATGGGGGCTCTTTGAAGGTAGTACCATCAAATGTAACATGGGATATCATGTCGCCACCACCTTGATACGGACACATTCTTTTTAGCAAAGACCTCTTGCCATACAAGCCGCCAATTCCGGTGGGGCCAAACATCTTATGGCCAGAGAATACAGCGAAATCGCAACCCATCGATTGAACGTCGAGGCGCATGTGCTGGATGGATTGGGCACAGTCAATCAATGTGGCGATTCCATTTTCGCGAGCCTTGGCGATTATCGCCTCGATAGGATTGACAGTTCCGATCGCATTGGATACGTGCACGATCGCCACCAGTTTCGTTTTCGGCCCCATCATGGAAAGGCAGGCATCGAGTTCGAGATTGCCATTGTCGTCAATTGGAGCGACCCGCAATCGCCCGCCGGTTCGTTCGGCCAAGAGTTGCCAAGGAACGATATTGGCGTGATGCTCCATGTGTGAAATCAGGATTTCTTCCCCAGGCTTGATCAGGGGCTCAAGAAAGGAGTGAGCGATCAAGTTAACCGATTCAGTTGCCCCGCGGGTGAATATAATCTCGGATTCGTCGCTAGCGTTGAGGTATTGGGCTAGTTTTTTCCGGGCAGCTTCGTACGCTGCTGTTGCCTCAGTACTCAGCAAATGGACTCCCCGATGAATATTGGCGTTCTCATGCGAATAATAGCGATTGGCTGCGTCGATAACCGACTGCGGTTTTTGAGTTGAGGCGGCGTTGTCCAGATAGATCAGTGGCTTGCCATTGACCGTTCTACTAAGTATCGGAAAATCGTCCCTAGCTTGCTTGAGCGCGTCAGGTGTTGCTGGTGGCGTTAGGTTTTCAATCATTTGCCTAAAAGATAGCTTGTTGAGCGTCTACCAAACGATATTTGCAAGTCGGCAGACTCATTCTGTGTATAGACAACCGGGATATCATTGGGGTCCGTAGAGTCGAATAAAATTGGAGTCATAAGCAATCCGGCGTCTTCCTCGAGGAATGGAGAATTTATTTACGGAGAGCTTGCTTCGTTAGTGGGGCCTCATCATATACGCCAAATGCCTTTTAACGGACTTGGCCTCTCAGATTCATTGCTCACAACTCTAGACGAGCTTGGTTTCGAAAAGCCGACCCCTGTTCAGGAAAAGTCGATCCCGCTGATACTCAATGGGAAAGACATAATTGCTTCGGCTCAGACCGGTACCGGAAAGACAGCGGCATTTGGGCTTCCCACCTTGGATAAACTAGAGCCTGGCAAGCGAATCCAATGCCTGGTTCTCGAGCCGACTCGCGAGTTGGCCCAGCAGGTGGAAGAGGCTCTCAAAAGCTACTCCAAATACTTGGACACGCGGATCGGCGTGGTTTACGGGGGCGTTAAGTACGGTCGGCAGCGCGATATGCTGGAAAAAGGCGTAGATATTCTGGTGGCCACACCGGGACGCCTGCTCGACCACATAGGGCAAAAAACGATTTCCCTTAAGAACGTTCAGGTGCTGATTCTCGATGAGGTCGATCGCATGTTGGACATGGGGTTTTTGCCGGACGTGAGCCGCTTGATCAAGATGTGCCCCAAGGAAAGGCAGACCCTTTTCTTTTCCGCTACCCTCCCGACCGCGATTCAAACGATGATGAAGTGGGTCCTCAAAGATCCGGAAATCGTGGAAATCGGGAGAAATCGATCGGCTGCGGAAACCGTGACGCACGCCTTTTATCCGGTGGTCGAGCAGCAGAAGTACAAGCTGTTGATAGCTTTGCTTGAGAAGACCCAATTTGATAGCGTTCTAATTTTCACCCGTACCAAGCTAAACGCGGACTTCATCTCCCGCCGGCTGGAAAAATTGAATCACTCCGTGGCCGTATTGCACTCAGACCGTTCGCAGAGCGAACGAAATGCCGCCTTGAAAGGATTCAAGGATGGTAAGTACGCGGTGCTGGTAGCTACGGATATTGCGGCTAGAGGCTTGGACATCGCAGGCGTGACTCACGTAATCAACTACGACGTTCCTCTTAATGCGGAAGATTACGTGCACCGGATCGGGCGTACGGGTAGGGCGGAAAGAGAAGGGGATGCCTTCACGCTTCTCACCGAAGACGAGTTGAAAAACGCGGCCGCCATCGAGCATTTTGTTGGCCAGAAAATCGATAGAAAGAAAATAGAAGGCTTCGAATACACCTACTCAGCCTTGTTCGAGGCGGAAGAGAAGATGGCCTCCCGGAAGGCTAAGAGCCGGGCTTATGGTCGACTCTCGCGCTAGGCGATACTATTTTCTCAAATCTAAGATGGGCAGTCCAACCACTCGATAAAAGCGTTGGCGGATTTGGGAGAGGGTTTCTCTCAACTCCATTGGATCTCGGCTCATAAGCTTCGTATTCCAACAGAGGAACTGCTGCTCAGCCTTGAGGGCAAGCACAGCCTGATCATAATAGAACACGATATGGAATTCGTCCGATAGATCTCCAGGCGAGTAACCGTACTCCATCGAGGGCACGTGCTAAAAGAAGGCAGTTCCCCATTTTTCACACCGCAATCATCAGCTTAATGAAAATTTGCCAAGGACCGCCCAAAACGCCTTCATTTCAACACTGACGCACAAAACTGAACACGAACTCGCTTCTGCAATGGAGCATTGGCGTCAACAAAACTTGTAGCCGAGTTTGGGAGCGGGTTGAAGTGCCACCTTTTCTAAGTAAAGTTCAAGGGTGGAACCCGACATCAGGGCGGGTTGTTAGACTCCGATTCTGTCAGGTTGGCCGGATCCGGCAGGTATTGTGTTGAGTAGTGCAGGGCGTTATCTTGCAAGTTGGAAACCGGAATCGAGGCTATTCCCTAGGATCAAACCTGATATCTTTCGGTCCTAGGATTCCGCCTCTCCGCCTTCTTCTCCCGAATCTCCATCGTCTTCGTCGACGTCGACGATTTTAACCACTCCGAGTAATTGATCTCCTTCGTTCAGATTGATGCAGCGAACACCTTTGGTTGCTCTACCGATGACGCTAATGTCCACTACGCGAGTGCGAACCGTTTGCCCACTCTTTGTCAGCATCATTATTTCGTCGGTATCGAATACCGTCAATGCTCCCGATACGCCGGTCGTTCTGGCGGCTATTACGCCGCTTCCTCCGCGCTTCTGCATGGGATATTCCTCGAACTTAGTGCGTTTGCCTTGCCCGTTCAACCCGCAGATCAGGAGGGCTCCCTCCGGGTTTACGACTTCCATGGCCTTGGCCTCATCACCTTCGGCCAGTCTGATTCCGCGTACGCCGCGAGTTGCTCGGCCTTGATCGCGAAGATCGGTTTCTGAGAAGCGAATCGCCTTTCCTTTCAAGGAAATGATAACCAGGTCATCTTCGCCGCCTGTTAAATTCGCCGAAATCAGGTTATCGCCTTCATCGATATTTATGCCGATGATCCCGCCTTTTCGGAAATTGCGATAATCGTTGAGGTTGGTCTTCTTAACCACGCCGTTTTTCGTGCACATGACGAGATGAAGCGTGTCCACGATTTCCTTTAGGCAAATCATGGCGGCGATGTTCTCGTCTTCCTGTAATTGCAGCACACGAGTGATCGAGCGGCCTTTAGAGGTTCGGGCCGCTTCCGGAATCTCGTATACTTTTTCAACATACACGCGACCGTTGTTCATCACAAAGAATATATAGTCGTGGGTATTGGCCGTAAAAATGTGCTCGATGAAGTCATCGTCGTAGGTGTTACCGCCTTGAACTCCTTTGCCGCCCCGCTTTTGAGTCCGGTATTCGCTGTCGCTGGTTCGCTTTATGAATCCCTTGTGTGATACGGTGATGAAACAGCCTTCCCGAGGGGTCATGTCGGCCTTGGAAATATCGCCCGCGTAGGGGACAATCTCGCTCTTCCGTGGCGAAGAATACTTTTCCTTCAGTTCTTGCAGCTCGGTTTTAATCAATCCGAGAAGTTTCTGTTCGCTCTCCAGAATGCTTCGGAGCTCTTCGATTAGCTTAATTAACACCGCATATTCCTCTTCGATCTTTCCCCGTTCCATGCCGGTAAGCTGATAGAGACGTAGGTCGAGGATGGCGGCCACTTGCCGATCGGTTAGCGGGTACTTGCCTTGGAGTCTTTCCTTGGCCTCATCCCGGTTGGCGGAAGAACGGATGATTTTTATGAAGTCGTCGAGATTGTCTAGGGCGATCTTGTAGCCCTCCAAGATATGGGCCCGGTCTTCCGCTTTCTTGAGTCTAAAAGCGGTTCGCCGGTAGACGACTTCACGGCGATGATCAATGTAGCAATTGATCAGCTCCTTTATGTTCATCTGCTTGGGCCGGCGATTGTCCAAGGCCAGTAGATTTACCCCGAAGCTGCTTTCTAAGGCTGTTTTCTTGAACAGCTTGGACATGACCACCTCGGGGAATTCGCCGCGCTTTAGTTCGATGACGATGCGAGTGTTTTCATCGGATTCGTCGCGCAGGTCGCTGATGCCATCGATTTCCTTGGAAGATACCAGTTCCGCTATCTTGGTGACCAGAGTTGCCCGATTAACATTGTATGGAATTTCGGATACGACTAGACGCTCGCGGTCTCCGTCCATTTCTTCGGACTGGACTATGCCGCGCATGCGAACGATGCCGCGACCGGTTCGCATGTATTCGTCGATTCCCTTGGTGCCTACAATTTGTCCGCCAGTCGGAAAATCGGGCCCCTTTATATGGGTAGCCAGCACGTCTATATCGATATTGGGATTATCGATTTGAGCACAGATTCCGTCAATGAGCTCATCGAGATTGTGAGGTGGGATATTGGTAGCCATTCCCACTGCGATCCCGGTAGAACCGTTCATCAGCAAATTGGGTAGCCCGGCCGGCAAGACATCCGGTTCAGTCGTGCTCTCCTTATAGTTAGCTATGAAATCGACCGTATCTTCATCGATGTGGCGAAGGAGGTCTTCAGCTAAATTAGTTAGGCGACACTCGGTGTAGCGATAGGCGGCGGCGGCGTCTCCATCAACGGAACCGAAATTGCCTTGCGGATCGATTAGTGGGTAACGCATTACCCATCTCTGGGCCATGCGAACAAGCGTATCGTATACAGAGCTGTCGCCATGTGGATGGTAGTTCTTGAGTACTTCGCCGACGACGCCAGCACACTTGTCGAACGCTCGATTGTGGAGCAGGCCTTCGCGCAGCATGGCGTAGAGAATACGCCGTTGGACGGGCTTCAATCCGTCACGAGCATCGGGTAGAGCTCGGCTTACGATCACCGACATCGAATAATCGATGTAGGCCGTCGACATAATTTCGGTGATGCTAGCGGAGGAAATGCGTTCTGGAGATTGATCCATTTACTTGCTAAAAATTGTTTTTGGGAAGGTGGGAATGCGTGGGTGTCTAAAATTCGGATACGGACTATTCTTGTAATCGAATCTGATGGTTAGAAGAGCCCGCCATCAGACGTCGAGATAGGAGACATTCAAGGCATTGTCCTCGATAAACTCCCTCCGAGGAGCCACTTCTTCGCCCATCAAAATGGTGAACATTTCGTCGGCTTTCGCGGCATCGTTGATATTCACCTTGAGGAGGCGCCGTTTGGCTGGGTCCATCGTCGTTTCGAAAAGCTGCTTCGGGTTCATTTCACCCAAGCCTTTGTAGCGTTGGATGTTAAGCCCCTTGCGGCCAAGAAGGCGAATTTGACGAAGTATCTCCATGTTGGAGTGAATATCAATGGAACCCTCGTTTTTTTGCCCTTCGTTTTCCCGTATTGAATAAATGGGTTTTTCAGATGGGAGGAAGTGCGATAGATCCAGCCCGATTTCCTCAATTTCGCGCAGAAGCTTGGACATTTCGTTGGATTCGAAAATCTCGAAAAGCGAAATTCGCTTGGATATTCCGGCTGCCGTATCCTGGATGGTAACGGTCGCCGAATCGCTTTCGAAGTCTTCAGCCCCGAGCCCGATTTCCTCAACGAAATTGGCTCGATCGCTTTCGGAGCGCAGGAATCGAAAGGTCTCCTCGTTCCCCTCGCGAATACGAGCCAGGTATCTTGGCAAGCTGTGATCTTTTGAGTACTGCTCTAGATATTCAGCGATTGAAGCTCCGTAACGTGTAACAGAACCGCCGATACGCTCAAGCTGGGCAAAAATTTCCACGACGTGATCCAGTTGCTCGGAATTGAAAGAATGTCCGTCATCGAGGCGGATCATGGAAACGTCCTCGGAACCAAGCTCAAGGAGCATGCGGTTGAGCTCCTCGTCATTGTCGACATACTGCTCCCGTCGCTTTCGCTTGATCTTATAGAGAGGCGGCTGGGCGATATATACATACCCGGTCTCAATTAGCTCCGTCATTTGCCGATAGAGGAAGGTGAGCAGAAGAGTACGGATATGAGATCCGTCCACATCCGCATCGGTCATGATGATGATCTTGTGGTAGCGAGCCTTCTCGATGTTGAAGCCGCCATCGCCTTCGACATCTCCTATACCGCAGCCAATAGCCGTAATCATGGTACGGATTTCGTTATTGGAGAGGACCCTGTCGATACGGGCTTTCTCGGAATTGATGAGCTTTCCGCGGAGGGGAAGAATGGCTTGGGTATGCCGATCACGCCCTTGTTTTGCGGAGCCGCCGGCCGAGTCACCCTCGACGATATATAGCTCGCTTTCCTCTGGTTTTCGCGACGAGCAGTCGGCCAATTTGCCAGGTAAGCCTCCGCCCGATAGAGCCGACTTGCGAACCGTTTCCCTAGCCTTTCGCGCGGCCTCGCGAGCCCTGGCGGCGTTGAGGCATTTGTCGATGAGACGTTTAGCCAATTTGGGATCGGTTTCAAACGCGTACTTTAAGCGTTCGCCAACGATTTTCTGAACGATGCCATCAACTTCCGAGTTGGACAGCTTGGTCTTTGTCTGCCCTTCGAATCGCGGTTCCGGGACCTTTACGGAGACGACCGCTACCAACCCTTCGCGAGCATCGTCGCCCGTAATGGATGGATCCTTATCCTTGATGAGATTGTTGGCCCGGGCGAATTGGTTGACTACCCGAGTGAGAGCTGTCCGAAAGCCGGATAGGTGTGTGCCCCCTTCAATGTTGAAAATGGAGTTGGCGTAAGCGAACAACTGCTCGTTGTAGGAATCGTTGTACTGGAGAGAAACGTCGACGGCTGTTTCCGGACCGTCAGAATTGGAAACGACGTCGCCGAATGATATCGGGTCCTCGTGTAACACATTCTTAGAGCGATTGAGAAATCGAATGTATTCAGATATGCCGTCGTTGAACTGAAAGTGCTCTCTCTTGTTGGAGCGCTCGTCGTCGAGCGAAATACTGACTCCCGGGTTCAGGAATGCCAGTTCCCGCAAGCGCTTAGTGAGGATGTCATACTGGAAAGTTCGCGTTTCGGTGAAAATCTCCGGGTCCGGCTTAAAGCTTATCTTGGTACCGGATTTCTTGGTTTGGCCGATTACACTGAGCTTGCTGGTCGTTTTGCCCTGGCTAAAGCGCATCTGGTGGATCTTGCCGTCTTTGCGCACTTCGGCCTCGAACCATTCCGAAACGGCGTTGACGCACTTGGCTCCGACCCCGTGCAAGCCACCGGATACTTGGTAAGCGCCCTTGCCGAACTTGCCTCCCGCGTGGAGGTTGGTTAGCACAAGTTCGAGGGCAGGCATGTTGTACTTCGGGTGGATGTCGACCGGGATACCTCGCCCATCGTCCTCGACTGAGCAAGATCCATCCAAATGGATGGAAACCTTGATCTCCTTACAGAAGCCGGCCAGGGCTTCGTCGATCGAGTTGTCGACCACTTCGAACACGCAGTGATGAAGGCCGCGTTCGTTTGTATCCCCGATATACATGTCTGGGCGTTTTCGAACGCCCTCCAAACCTTCTAGCTTCTGAATTTTCGAGGCATCGTAGTCCTTTGCCCCTTCGTGGTTTACGGGATTATTTTCAGCGTCAATCTGAGGATCCATATAGTAGAATTAGTCAGCCGAAATAGTCGCAAATCGCGCGGGCGATCACAACCTTTTTCTACACTCAATTTCGAAGCGTTTTTCCATCCGATTTGGGCACGGATTTTGGAATAGTGGCGAAAATTAAAGCACGGGATTGAAACGTATGAATTACGGGGGCAAGGCCTTTTAAAGGGAGCGGAAAATGGATCCAAAAAAGGTGGAGTGAACGCCAGTTTAGAGAAGCATTTTTTCCTCGCTCGAAGGGGCCTCCATCGCCAGCTTTGATATTGTTATGAAGCTGACGGTGAAGCTAGACTATGCCTGTCGGGCCATGACTCAGCTAGCGAAGCGCTACGAGCGTGGCCTGGTTTGCAGCATAGACCAAGTTGCTGAAGCCGAGGAGATTCCAGCCAAGTACCTGGCTCAGATTCTGAGTGATCTTCGGCAAGGCGGGCTGGTTGAGAGTCGCCGGGGCAAACAAGGGGGCTACTTGCTTTCCAAAGAGCCGAAGGAAATCTCGCTATTGGATGTCGTTTCCGTCGTGGAGGGCGATTGGTCTGGCGATAGTGCTCGGGTCGGCGGCGACTCGGGAGAGGCGGTGGAAGCGGCATGGAAGGATCTCTGGCGGCAATTCAAACGAGGGGCCGAGTCGGTTAGCCTGGCCGATCTGGCGGTACACGAGCCCAAAGCGATGTATTACATTTAAGATAAGCTGCTGATGCTCCTTGACGGGGTCCGGAATACCGCCTCCAATCGAATTTCTTTTATGGGCGATAATGGCATCACGAGTTTGTTGATCCTTCAGGATCGGGAAATGAATCTAGAGCGCATCGAGCGATCACTCGAGTCCTTGCCCTTCGAAAGGGATTCGATCCAAAAGAAGATCGCCGCGCTCGAGTCGGAGATCGAGGCAGGAAAGCAGCGAATAAAGGAGATGGAGGTGCGCGGCAAAGCCATCGAGACCGAAATGGGTGAGGTCGAGAACCAAGCCCTCAAGTACAAGAACCAGCAGCTCGAGGTTAAGAAAAACGAGGAGTACACGGCCTTGACCCACGAGATCGAGCTGGCGGAAGCGAAGGTCTCCGGCTTGGAGGAAACAGAGCTAAAGCTTTTATACGATATCGACGATGCCCGCGAAACCCAGGCCAAGGACGAAGTTGAGATTAAAGAGAAGATCGAGATGGAGTCTCGGGCCCTTTCCAGGCTGGACGAAAAAGAGGCGAATTTGAAAAGCGAGATCGACGCGGCTCGCGAAGCGGTGGGCGAAGCCGAGTCTCAGGTCGAAAAACAGCCGCTTTCGATTTACCGCCGCGTTGCCCGAGGACTGAAGTACCCGATCATCGTCCCATTGCGGGAAGCCAAGTGCAAAGGCTGCCATATGCGGGTATCGGCAGCCGTCGAGGTGGAGGCCCGCAAGGCTAACGAAATAACGACTTGCGACAATTGCGGCCGCATCGTTTATTGGGATGCCTAGCTTCGGAGCCACGCGTTCGCTCCGCCGTTCTTTATTGATGCAAATCCGTTTTGATAGCGGAGAGGAAAGTCCGGACGTCATAGGGCAGGATTCCTCGCGAAAGCGAGGGAGGCTCGCTTTAAGGCGGGTCGACGGATAGTGCCACAGAAAATATACCGCCCACCTTCGCCAGAGCTTCGGCGGGCAGGCCCCGCTTAGGGGGTCCTGTTTGGTGAAGGAGGCAAGGGTGAAATGGTGGGGTAAGAGCCCACCGCCGCTCCGAGCAATCGGGCGGGCAGGGCAAGCCCAATCCGGCGCAAGACAAAATAGGGGGCAGAGTGGCCCGCTCGCCAATGCCCCGGGTATGTCGCACCTTTTTCGAAAGGGGCTCGCAATTCGCGAGTCAGATAAATGAACGCGGTTCCGCTTCGGCGGTTCACAGAATCCGGCTTATCGGCTCCGGAGCTAGACCTTTTGCCTCAATGTTGCGAATATTTGGCCGGTTGGCTACAGATCTAAGTAATTTTGCCGTTTCAGAGGGAATAACCCGACGCGATAATGCAGATAGTTTCGGGGTTTGTGGAACGTATTATCATTCTAAAAAAAGACTTTGGCCGAAATTGGGGTTTTGTTTCCCCAGCCAAATTGACGCCGATGAATTCCCCCGTATAATGCCTTGACAAGGGGGCGAATCGGCTGAATATCCGCCCCTCTTATGGCGAACACAAAGTCAGCTCTCAAGAATCACCGCAAGACTATTGCCCGCACGCTACGCAATGGATCCCAGAAATCGCGACTGAAAACCTTGGCGAAAAAAGTTAAGGCTTTGGCGGAGGGGGAAGACAAGGAAGCCTTGAACGCTGTAGCCATCGAGTACGTATCCGCTGTGGACCGGGCTGCCAAGCGTAATTTGGTCCACCGCAACAAGGCTAATCGGGCTAAGTCATCCGTTGCCAAGCTGCTCGCTTCTTAAATTTAGAATTTTCTCTCCCATTTATGAGCTCCCGCGCTTCGGCGACTGGGGGCTCTTTTTCATCCAGGATGTCCGACTCGACCCCATTCATTTCCTTTCCTGAGCGATACTTGGGTGAGCGGCCCGCCAAGTTTCTCCTGCTAGTAGATGATCCGGGATACTTTGCTATCAACAAGCCGGCGGGCTTGGCCTGTTTCCAGCACGATTGGAATCAGGGTAAGCCGGACATTTCCATGGCCCTACGCAGGGAACTGCTGAACGAGAAGCCGCAGTTAAAAAAACTCGGTATCGAAGGCCTGTTTCGGGCCTACAAGTTGGATGCCGAATTGAGCGGCGTTTTGCTCTATGCCAAGAAGCCCGAATGGGAGGAAATCCTCAAGAATGCCGCTGGCTCCTCCCAACTGACTTTCCGCTTCCACCTGCTTGCTAGCTCCGAAGGTCAGGAGCAATCGTTAGACTGCGGTTTGCCCATCGCTTTCCACGCAAATGGCAAGCGAATGGTGATATCCCACCGGACGGGTAAGAAATGCCACACGCGATTCCGCTTTTTGCGGGCTTATGGCTCCTATGGTTTGTGGGAGGCGGAGACCCATGATTTGCGCCCCCACCAAATTCGGATCCATGCGGCGGAGCTTGGATTGAAGATCGTCGGAGAGAATCTTTATGCTCGAGGCGACCGCATTTACCTATCACAAATCAAACGGGATTACCGACTCAGCGGCCAGGAAGAGTCCCCGATTTATGATGGGTTTTGCCTTCATTTGATATCGGTAGAATTCGATATTCAAGAAGAGGAGCTCCCGCCCATCCAGGCTCCGCTGCCAAAGGGCTTCCAAACCTTGCTGAAAGCCCTGGACCGGCACGGGAGATCCATGCGGCACTAGTCCTAAGCAAGGTCACTGTTTTCTATATTCAACTTACCTTTTGGTCGGCGATCTTGGATCTGGCAAAATTGAAAGTTTTCGAGACCCGACTCTCCTTGAATAGCTTTCCAGGAGATGCTTGAGTTCACGTCCCTCCTTTTTAATTAGAGTTATTCTTGATTGCATACCTATTTTCCACGTAGCAGATACCGATTTCATGATCCCGCATTTGCGGGATCGCGATGTTGGAAGTCCTCTCCTCTGTCGTAAAAGAGCATGATTTCTTTAACAACGTTTTCCCGCGACTGAGTGATTTCTTGTTGCATCTTCCGCCTCCGCTGAGCTACGCCGAGACAAATAGGTTTGAACGAAACAGCCGGGATTCGATGGGATCGGCCCTATCATTGAACGCTATGAGCGTTTGTTGGGCGGCTCTATTTTAGTTTTCAAATCTAGGAAGTGCTGCTTGAGCCTGTGATGTGTTGCTCCAAATGCGTTCCTCCAAGGGGCAGGAATACTGCAATTTCTTCTTTACAGCTAAGCAGGCAGCGATCACTTTCTCGAGCTTTTCCAGAATTTTGAAGCAGTAGTCTATGGGTAACCTGAAGAAGAAACGCCGGCATAAGATTTCCAAGCACAAGCGCCGCAAGCGCTTGAAATCGAATCGCCATAAGAAGAAGGATTACTAGGCGCCTACAGGGTCTAGCTTCGCGTTACGTGGTTTAAAATAGGCCTTACATCGCTACCCAGATCGAGGCAGCGTCAATCTAGACTTTCAAAAGCTCGGATCCCGAAATGGAGCCGGGCTTTTTTATGCCATCTTGTTGCGGTTGGGAGATTACTGCTGTGCGATGGTAAGGGCCGATCTCCGATCGGCCACATAGTATGTAGTTTGTGGGGGCTCGGAGATTGCCAGCTACCTTTACGCCTCCTGCGATTTTGCTAACTATTCAGCGTCTGAAGCGGTTCATTGGCCTGTTAAGGTAACCAGGACCGATCGCTGATGGGGTTGCACTCGATGTTCACAGAGGAAGAGCCCTTGCCAAGTTCCCAGTTGTAGCCTCCCGTTTTTGAAAGGAATAGACTCCGAACTTCTAGTTAGAGCCATCTTTATATGGCTGGGCATGTCGTCAGGACCTTCGTAAGTATGGGTGAAATGTGGGTCGTCATCCGGGACGAGACGATCGAGATAATTTTCTAGGTCACTCCGGGCGGAAGGGTCCGCATTCTCCATAAGAACCAGGCTGCAACTGGTGTGGCGACAAAAGACGACACAGAGTCCATCGGCGGTCCCGGATTGGGATAGCGCTTCTTGAATTTGCGATGTCAGATCGTAGGTGCCTTTCCCCGCCGTTTTGACGGCCAGTTCGCTCTGAAAGAAACTCATGAGTATTATCAGGAGTTGGCCAACTAGTTATCGGGTCCGCTCGCGGAGCCGTTTTCTGGAAGATGATCCTCCTGTGGCTCTAGCAAGATATTGAACTCGAGCTCCTTAGCACCCCGTTTTATAGTGAAGAGGAGAAAATCGCCCGGATTCTTGAAGAAAATCAGATCGCGAAGATCATTTAGGTTGGCGATAGCTTGCCCACCGATACTGGTAATGACATCTTTTGCTTGAAGACCGCTTCGTTCGGCCGGACTTCCCGCTACAATCGATTTAACGAGCACTTGCCGTTCGATGTTGTATTCGTCAGCCTTTTCCTCGAATTCCATTGGCAGCAATCCGTACTTAATTTTCTGGTACGTTTTCAATTGAGCTACGATTTGATCCAAAGCTTTGGTTGGAACTATGTAAGACGACTCCACTTCAGGGATGAAGCCCATGAGGATTCCGATGAGCTCGTTGTTGGCGTCGAAAACGGGAGATCCGCCCTCCGCTGGACCGATGGGAATGCTGAGTCGCGTGTAGGTCAGCGGGAAAATGAATTCGGCGAAATGGCTTTCCAAGCCTGTGACTAAACCGAATTTAGGAGTGGGCTTGAAATCGAGGGGGCTAGTAATGGCGAAGGCGAGAGAGCCGATAGCCTGTCTCTCTTTATTGGGGTTCAATTCTATAAAACCGAAATTTTTCGGCAAGTTGATGACTTGCAGCAAGGCTACGTTGGTCCTGGCGTCGGTTCCGATTACCTCTGCCAGATAGGAAATCCCCTTCTGCTCGATCCACACTCTCGTTGTTCGATCAGGGGGCATGTGACTGGTTAGTACTTCTCCGTTCTGGCTGACGAAAAACCCGGACAAAACAAGCAACTCGGCTTTTGGATCCTCGTCTCCGTCTTGCTTTGCGGTAGCCGCTTTAACTCTGACAATGGCATCCTGGCGATCGCGGTAGATCGATTGCAAGGCGCTCTGCAAATCGAGGAGAGTTTCAGAAGCATTTGCTTGGAGAACGGGCGGGCCGAGAGAGATTGCCAATGCGATAAATCCTGCAGTGCCAGCGCGGGTCCAGGCGCGATGCGTAAGCCATCTGCCCATGAACTAGAAATGGTTGTTGGTTCGGATGATCTTAGCTCCCAAACTTTGTTGCTCCGTCGTCGGTTGGCGGGCCCTGAACTGTTTGGGTTCAGCCATTATTCGATAGCCAATGGGAACAGATTGCTTTGTGATTCGATGCACTTCGTAGGAAGGGGCCCCGAGATAGTCGGGAGAGGCATCCGCAACCACTTCGCTGGGGGAAACTGCTGTATTTTCCACTACGAAAATAGGCGTTTCGACGAGCGGTTCCCCACCATGAGCGACAGGAGTTTCAATGAGCGGTTCTTTGGAATCGGTTATGATTCCAGGAAATAGGCCCGCTTTGTGAGCAGTAAATAGGCCGAGTGCAAGAACGCTGGCCGTGGCTGTGAATACTGCTGACTTGCGGAGAAAGATCAGGACGGTGGCTCCAACTCGCTCCCTCCAGGACCGTGTTTGAACAAGAGCCGTCAACTGACGGTTGCGAAGCTCCCGGTCGAATTGGTCCCAAAAACCGGTTTCAGGGTGCTCTAATTTTTTAAGGCGAATTAGTTCACTTAAGCGGGCGTCGCCAGCTGGTGTTTTGGGCTTTTGCGAGAGCATCAGAATAGGTGGGGAAATTAGTGCAAATAATCCTTTAGCTCGCCTTGAAGAAATTGTTTAGCGTAATGAAGACGTGAGCGGACAGTACCGATGGAAGCGCCGACGATTTCGGCGATTTCCTTGTGACTTAGGCCGTCGATTTCAAAAAGTGTTATCACTGTGCGGTGTTTTACAGACAATTTCTGGAAGGCGTCGTTCAATTTTTCCTGGAGCTCGGACAATAAGGCCGCTTTGTCTGAATCCGAGTCAGCGGCCATATTTTCGATGAATCCTTCGGTATGGTCCTCGTCGACCATCTTCTCGAAGCTGAAGAACCGCCGTAGCTTATTCTTTCTCAGGTAAGTAAGCGAGGTGTTGAGGGCGACGCGGTAGAGCCAGGTGAAAAAGCTGGATTTACCCTTGAATCGATTAATGGACTGAAAGGCCTTGATAAAGGTTTCCTGAGTCAGGTCGGAAGCTTCCTCCCGATTGGAGGTCAAATTGTAGATCACCGAGTAGACGCGTTCCCTGTATTTCAGGATCAGGGCATCGAAGGCATCCACGTCACCATTCTGAACCTTGCGTACTATGGCAAGATCCTCATCTGCCTCTTTATGCCTTTCGGGTGAAGAAACCAGCGATTTGGAGATGGCCTTGGTGAAGCTCATGAATTGGAATTTGGGTATATACTACGAGCTTTATAGGGATTGTCTAGGCTCCATCGTCGAAACTGGGGTATTTTTAGCGATTTCGCAGGGTAGCCTTAAATGCCGACTTGTCGGGACTGAAGCAAGTCTACCTGGTTCCAGAGCAATTCGCTAAGCGTGCCCAGCAATTCGACATCTCGATTGCCGGAAAACGGGCCCAAGCCTTCCCGGGCCGTCTCGATTTCCCGGAAAATCGCGTTCCTAACATCGGAAACCACCCCGGTTTCCGATAATTTGGATAGCCAGAAGTCGATATCAACGTCGCCTTTGCCCGAAAGAGTTTGTCGCAACCGTGCTTCTTCCCCATCGGTCAATCGATCGCGGAGCAAGATGATTGGAAGCGTTGCCTTACCCGTAGCGATATCTGTGCCCAGCGTCTTGCCCACCTTCTCCTCGGAGCCTACGAGGTCGGTCAGATCGTCGTAAATCTGATAAGCGATACCTAGGTGGCGTCCGAATTTCCTAACGGCTTGAACAAAGGCCTCGGATCGATTTGCCAGACGGGCCCCCAGAAAGCAGGCAACTTGAAAGAGCTCTGCCGTTTTCAGGTCGATAATGCGCTGGTAGTTATCTCGGCTGATGTCCGGGTCTCCTCGCTTCATAGTCTGCAGAATTTCTCCAGTGCAAACATTTCGCATAGCCATGGCTACGTACTCGCTCACCTCCGAAGTCGGGAATTGGGTGGCGAGATAGACTGCATGGGAAAAGAGCGCGTCTCCTAGGAGAACAGCCGTCGAGTTGCCTTGAATCTTGGCCACGGTTGGTCGGTTGCGGCGAATATCCGCCTCGTCCATGATATCGTCGTGAACCAAAGTTGCCAGATGCACGATTTCGATAACGGCGGCTAATTTCACCAGCTTGTCATTGACGACTTGGTCGCCGGACCAACCGCTGAAGAAAATCAGTGAAGGGCGAATACGCTTTCCGCTCGTGTCGATGCAATAGGCCACGTGTTCGCGAATTTCCTCCTCGAAGCTATTGATCTGTTTCTTCAGGAAACCGTCCAACTCCGCCAAGTGCGGTTTGAGAAGATTGAATAGCTCAGACAGCAATTCCGGGTTGCTCTGGCTGGGCATATTAGATGCGTGGCTCATAGGTCGTTTTTCTGGCGTCGGTCCGTCAGGGGCATTCCCCTTAGTGGGCCGACTTGGTCCGTAACATGACTGCGATTTCGAAAATTCCGAAACAAAAATGGTTGTGTGTCTCGATTCACGTGGCCGTCGGCCTCCGCTTAATTAGATCCAAAATGCTAGATGAGATCGTGGGTAGCGATCAATCTTTGGTTTCCCTTAGACGATCCGAGCTTTTGTCAAATCCTGTCCATCGATGACTCCAATGGGGCGCCTGTCGCCATCGATCACGATAAGATCGTCGATTTTGCGGGCCTCGAATATCCGCAAGGCTTCAACTGCCAGAGAACCCTGCTTGATGGTAATGGGATCCCGTGTCATGTAATCGGATACGGGTTTAGCTAGAAAATCCCTGTCTTTCAGGATCAATCGACGGGCATCGCCGTCGGTGAATACGCCACCTAGAGCTCCTGAAGCACTCGTTAGAGCGATGCAGCCGCTGTTGGCATTCGTCATGCGTTCGAGACATTCCTGGCAGGTCGTATCCTCGGAAGTTTGGGCATATTGTCCTGCGGGCCGCATGATGTCCTCTACGCTGGCCGCAAATGATTTTCCCAGACTGCCGCCGGGATGAAACTTGAGGAAGTCCTCTCGGCTGAAGGCCCGCCATTCTAGGGTGACCATCGCCAAGGCATCTCCGATAGCCATCGAAGCGGTGGAGCTAGCGGTGGGAGCCAGATCAAGCGGACAGGCTTCGTGCTCTGCGGAATAAGTCAGGCTGTGATCGCACAGGGCAGCGAGATTGGATTCCGGTTTAGAGGTAATTGCTATCGCCAGGGTATCGAAGCGTTTTAGCAAAGGGACTAATTTGAGAAGCTCTTCCGTTTCCCCGCTGTTACTGAAGGCCAAGAGCGCGTCGCCCTTGCGGCAAAGCCCCATATCGCCGTGCAAAGCGTTGACAGGATCCAAAAAAGTGGAGGGCACTCCAATACTGTTGAAGGTGCCGACGAGCTTTCGGGCGATATCCGCGTTCTTTCCGATCCCGGAGAAAATCAGTTTCTTGCCTTCTTTCAGGACTTCAAATACTGCGGTGGCTACCCGAGCGAAGTCCTCTCCGAGATGGGTGCTGGTTTGGCGAAGGGCTTCTGCTTCGATGTCGATACAGTTTTTGCCTTTGGCGATTATTTCGTCGTTGTTCATCGTGGGAGATTGGCGATCCGCGATTCGAGGATTCTCTTTGGGTTTAGACTTGGAATGTGTCCTAGAGTCCCTCTCATTTATGGAAGTAAGTGAAAGCATGATGAGAACATTCTCGGCATCAAAACATATTTTCCTCCTTCTGGTGTTGGCCTTGGTCTATGGCTGTTCGGAAAGCGTGACCCTTGAAGTGCTAGACGAGACCGAGGATCCAATCTATCGGAGGGCGAAGGATCTGCTAGCTAGAGACTTGAACAGCGAAGCTCTGTCGAACTTCAATAAGCTTATCGCCAAGAGAGATGGCATAGCTCCCGAATCTCATTTGGAGGCGGGCCTCATACATCTGAATCACATTAAGGATCCCATTTCGGCAATCTATCACTTCAAACGAAACATCGCCATTAAGCAGCGGGAACGGCAATCGCGCCAACGGGATGCAGGAATGGCTAGAGTGGAGGACTTGGTGAGCACGGCCAAGAAGGAATTGCTCATGACAGTTGATGCTCAGGATTATCGTCTCAAATTGTTGGATACGATTGAACAGTTGCGTAATGAAAACGAGTCCATGAAAGTACAGATTCAACAGCTCCGGCAACAGCATTCCAGCGGAGCTGTCTCTCCGGGTGTCTTTTCCCGAACGCCTGATTCAAGCGGTATCACGGATAACTCTCTTAGCACGTCTAACGAAGGAATAGAGCCGAGTCGACCAGATGCTCGAAGTTCTCAAGGCCGCCGTATTTACACGGTCCAAGAGCGGGATAGCTTATACAAAATTAGCCGCCAAATGTATGGTGATCCAGGTCGCTGGCGAGAGATTCTAGAGGCCAACCGAGGCGTTTTGCCGAGCGAATCCCAATTACAGCCGGGAATGCGGCTTATCATTCCCTGAGATGTCTCTAACGTTGCCGTGCGAGAAGCCCGATTTGCCCGCTAAGCTCGCCTGTGGTTGTTTTCCCCCGGGAAAAGAAGGGGTGCTCTCTCACCAACTTTTTTGGCTCCGAATCTGAGCCCGCTCGAAGATCGTGCTCCAACTTTTTCGGTCCAAGTCAAGGGTGGAAAACGATTTCTCAGTGTTTATTTCCGCATTGGTAATTCAGACTCTCCTTTTACTTGGAGCCTTTCGAAGATCCGACTACCAAATCTGGAGTACGGTTTTCCGACCACCGACCGATAGGCTATCTCCCACTTTTCGCCCGATCATTTCGCTTCCAATTGGAGATTTGGGGCTAATTACCGTAATTATTTGCCCATCGCCCGTTTGAATGTCGATTCCTCCGTAAGCTGGCGCTACGAAGAAAAGCTCCCTGGCTTGAGAAGAGAGCGTTTGCACCACGGCACCCAAAGCGATGGTAGAGGAGCTATCGAACTCGGGGGGAGAGAATGCCCGAGTAGCAGCTAGGGCTTCTCGCAGCTCCAAGGCATGTTGAGCTTGGCCTGTGGCCAGGTAGGAGATTTCCAGTCCGCGGGTGTCGTATTTGCCCTCCGATCTAGATTCCTCGTGGGTGGCGAATTCGGCCGACTCTAATGCAGCAGTAGTGGTTTTCGCTAGATCGGCTTCGATAGAATCGATGATCTTCTTAGTTATGAGAGATTTATCCATCGTAGCGGGGTAAGTTGGTAGCCGTCGCTATCTAAAAGAGAGTTTTCGGAAGGGCAAAGCCAGGTTCGAATGCGATTGAACCCCACTTGGGCTGCTTGGTCTATACAAGATTTCCACTTGGACCCTTCCCTGATGTGCAATCCGTATCAATTATATCCAAATTTTTAATACTATATTCCATTTCTGTATTGTAGTGGGCGTGGATCTTGCGTGGAAACACCCATGTTGCCCGGCAGCGATGATCCAACTGCCTTTAAGAACCCGGTTTTGCATAGAATGCTACAAGCGGCAGTTTGGGGCCATCTGCTCGGCCAGCTTCAAATG
>DKNL01000205.1 GCA_002474325.1 Opitutales bacterium UBA7389 | reverse complement strand
GGCGATCAATACGGCCGACAAGTTCGCGGATGCGGGACTGGTAAACAAAGTTACGGCCCGTTGCCCGTTGGTTGCTGTACATGCCCTTTGGGATTTCTCAGAAGAGGAGCCTCCGGCGCGGGTGGCTGAAATCGCGGTATCCCATGGGGTCGAGATTGGCTCTATAAACGCCAACCTTTTTCAGGACCAGGAGTATAAGCTTGGCTCGTTTGGTAACCCGGATGCAGACATCCGGCAACGAGCCTTGGGCCACAGCTTGGATTGCATCCAGATTGGCCAGGACGTCGGTAGCGACTATTTCACTTTGTGGTTCGCCGATGGAACCAACTATCCGGGGCAGGATAGCATTCGGGAACGCAAGCGTCGGTTCCAGGAAGGATTGCGGGCCTGTCACGAGAAACTGGCGCCTGATCAGACCATGTTGGTCGAATATAAGCCCTTCGAGCCAGCATTTTATCATACCGATATCGCCGACTGGGGAATGTCGTATGTGTTTTGCAAGGACGCGGGTCCTCAAGCTAAGGTACTAGTAGATACAGGGCATCATTACTCGGCTCAGAATATCGAACAAATTGTGGCTTGGCTGTTGGACGAGGAGATGCTGGGCGGCTTCCACTTTAATGATCGGCGCTACGCGGATGACGATCTGACTTTGGGCTCAATTGATCCCTATCAGATCTTTCGCATCTTCAATGAGATTCATGATTACGCGGCAGAGAAAGGCGAGTACCCGAATATCGCCTACATGGTGGATCAATCGCACAACTTGAAGCCGAAGATCGAAGCCATGATTCAGACGGTTATGACA
This sequence comes from Opitutales bacterium UBA7389, assembly GCA_002474325.1. GTDB lineage: Bacteria > Verrucomicrobiota > Verrucomicrobiia > Opitutales > Opitutaceae > Pelagisphaera. The sequence continues at coordinate 6,344 of DKNL01000205.1, read as the reverse complement.
GCTCAAGATCTGTGGGTGAAGGCCGCTCTCGTGGACCGTTCGGCACTGAAGGACCATCAGAAAGCCGGATCGATCGTGGACGCAGAGAATGTCTTGAAGGCGGCTTTTAATGCGAATGTAGAGGCCATTCTGGCTGAATGGCGAAACGCGAAAGGCATAGGAGCAGACCCGTTGAACACTTATCGAGAAAGCGGATACGGTGAGCAAGTGGCTAAGGAAAGAGCGGCCCGAAGAGAAGAGTTGGGGATTAAAGGTGGAGGGTCTTACGCGTGAAAGGCCGCTTTGGAGGATATTTTGAAAAGGTAGGGCCGCTTATCCTTAAGCGGCCGAATAATACATTAAGGCTCGGCTGTTTAGGGATAAACAGCCCTACCAAAGAAGACTGAGATTTAGCATGAATACAGCAACCACCTACGCGCCGAGCGATTATCGGCATGTGAAGTATCTTTGGGATGACGACAAAGTCGCGGGGATGACCCCCCTCGAACGGCTCGTTTTCCGCTCCAATATCCTTGGGCAAGACTTAAGGATCACCAACACGGGAGGAGGCAATACGTCCTCGAAATGTTTCGAGACAGATCCTATGACGGGTGAATCCGTGGAAGTGATGTGGGTGAAAGGGTCTGGTGGAGATCTGCGGACCTCCACGAAAGTCAACTTCTCCTCATTGTATCAAGACAAGGTCCTGTCGCTGGAGAAGCTTTACCGGGATGATCCCAATAGCGGGGTTAAATCTGAGATAGAGGATTCCATGGTGCAGATGTACAAGCACTGCGCTTTCAACTTGAATCCCAGGGTTCCATCGATCGACACTCCTTTGCACGCGTTTGTGCCTTTCAATTACGTCGATCACATGCATCCTAATGCGGTGATAGCGGTGGCGGCATCGGAAAATGGAGAGGCCCTGACGAAGGAGATCTACGGGGACGAGATCATTTGGACGGAGTGGCAGCGACCTGGATTCGATTTGGCTTTGATCATGCGGGACGTGATTGCTGAAAATCCACAGGCCAAAGGGATCATGATGGGCCAGCACGGGATCATCAACTGGGCTGATGATGATAAGGAATGCTATGAGTTAACTCTGACGCTTATCGAGAAAGCAGGTCGATTCATTGAAGAGCGGGAGAATCGAAAACCAGTTTTCGGCGGTGCTCGATTTGAACCTTTAAGCGAGGAGGGCAGAAGGGAGGTTCTAGTTGAGATCCTTCCCTGGCTACGAGGAAAAGTGAGCCAACCCAAGCGACTGATTGCTACCATCCAATGCGACGACCGTACCTTGGAATTCGTCAATAGCGTGGATGCTAAGCGCCTCGCGGAATTGGGTACAAGCTGTCCAGACCATTTTCTCAGAACGAAAATAAAGCCTTTGTTTGTCGACTGGAAACCAAGCGATGGAGAAGAGGCTATCGAATCGCTGCGAACTCTTTTAGAGGGTGAGCTAGAACAGTATGTTAAGGATTACGCCGACTACTACGAGCGTTGCAAAAAAGACGATTCTCCAGCCCTTCGGCAAGCGGTTCCGACGATCATATTGATTCCTGGACTCGGCATTATCGGTTGGGGCAAAAGCAAGAGCGAGTCCCGGGTGACGACTGAATTTTATAACTGTGCGGTAGAAGTTATGCGAGGAGCGGAAACGATCGACCGCTACCGGGCGTTGCCAGAGCAAGAAGCATTCGATATCGAGTATTGGCAGCTAGAGGAGGCCAAGCTTAGGCGTATGCCTCCAGAGCAATCCCTTGCTCGCCAGGTTGCCGTGGTCGTCGGTGCTGGGAGTGGAATTGGCAAGGAGGTCTGTCACCGTATTTGCGGAGAAGGTGCTCATATCGTTAGCGTGGATCTCAGCAAAGAAAACGCTGATGAAACGGCTCAGGAAACCGTGGCCAGAATGGGCGAAGGTATCGGTATTTCGGGCACCGGAATTTCAGGGTGCGGACCTGCATTTGGATTGAGTGCAGACGTTACAGCTCGTAGTACGATTGTGGAGATGCTTAAAGAAGCGATCCTCGCTTATGGTGGCGTCGATGCGCTGGTCGTGACTGCTGGGATATTCGTTCCTCCCAGCGTGGCGGGCGACATTTCCGATGACGCGTTTTCTTTGACTTTCGATATTAACGTGAAGGGTGCCTACTTAGCGGCTAAGGCGATTTCTAATTGCATCTTCGACAAGCAGCAACTACCCAGCAATGTCGTTATCACCACCAGCGCCAACGCAGTGGTGGCCAAGAAAGGTAGCGTGGCTTACGATACGAGTAAGGCCGCGGCCAATCATTTGGTGAGGGAATTGGCCATTGAACTGTCGCCATTGTCCCGGGTGAACGCCGTAGCTCCGGCAACAGTGGTAAAAGGTAGTGCTATGTTTCCGCGTGATCGGGTGATCGCTTCGCTAGCGAAATATAATATTGAATACAGTGATTTCGAAACGGATGAAGCGCTGCGGGATAAACTTGCGGAGTTCTACGCTCAGCGAACTTTAACCAAATCGCCAATAACGCCGGAGGATCAAGCGGAGGCCATCTATCTCCTGTTGAGCGACTCGCTTAGCAAAACAACGGGTCACGTTCTCCCTGTTGACGGAGGATTGGCAGACGGATTTTTGAGGTGAGGGGAGAAAAAGAGGTAGGGCCGACTATCCCTAGTAGGCCGCTCGAAGATGGATTTAGTTTTCGGCCGTTTAGGGATAAGCTGCCCTACCTCGAATCTACGCGATGAATCCGGCATCCAAAGTATACCTAGCGATCGATCTTGGCGCGACTAACAGCCGAGTGATTGCGGGTTTATATGATTCAAGTTCACGAACGCTAGAACTCGACGAGGTCAGTCGCTTCCCAACTAAGGCGGTAGAGGAAGGGGGTTCGCTCAAATGGGATATTCAGGACATATTCGATCGGATCTCGGAAGGCCTCGCAATTGCGGCTCGAAAGTACGATGGCCGTATTCAAAGTATTGGCGTAGATACCTGGGCGGTCGACTACGGTTTAATTGGTGAAGAAGGTGAATTACTGGGCAATCCGTATCACTACCGTGATTCCAGGACCGAAGGGGTGCCGGAAGCCATACGGAAGCTTGTACCCGATGAGGTTATCTTCTCAGAAACTGGTATCCAGTTTCTCTTTATAAACACTATCAATCAGTTGTTCGCCGAGGTAAATAATCCTACGAGCAAGATCGGCAGCGCCAGACGGCTTCTCTTCATTCCTGATCTAGTCAACTATTGGCTAACTGGAAACTCGGTCCAGGAACGCACGCTAGCAAGTACCAGCCAACTACTGAATCCGGTCAACGGAGAATGGTCGGAGAGATTGTTGACGTCGCTTGGATTGCACGAAACGCTCTTCGCTCCTGTAGTGGAGCCGGGCAGCAAGGTAGGAACGCTAAAGCCGAAGCTACAGGATTTTACATCGCTGGACCCCATTCTAGTTGTCGCCGTTGCTAGCCACGACACTGCCAGCGCATTTATGGCTCTCCCTGAGAGTCGGCCTGACTATGCGATTATGAGTTCAGGGACTTGGTCCTTGATGGGCATCGAATTGGAGCGACCGGAATTGGGAGAGCAGGCCTTGGCGGATGGGTTTTCCAATGAAATCGGATTCGCTGGGACGGTTCGCTTTCTAAAAAACATTTGCGGCATGTGGTTGATAGAGCAGTGCTTAAAGGAATGGGCCACCGAAGGGACTACTTATGACTATGACGAGGTAATAGAGATGGCCCGATCCTATGATGGATCGCTTTCAACTATTGATCCGGATGCTCCCGAATTCGCAGCTCCAGATAATATGCCTGAGGCTATTCGGGAATATTGTCGAAAGACCGAGCAGTTGGTTCCCGAAGAAAAGGAAGCTCTTTTGAGATGCATCTTTGTTAGTCTGGCATTGAAATACAAATACGTTTTCCAAAAACTCGACCATCACTCGCCAGTTCCCTTGAAGGGTCTGTTTATGCTCGGGGGAGGCGCTCGCAACCACTTCCTCAATCAACTGACGGCTGATTCGTTGGGGGTTACGGTTAGAACCGGTCCCTCGGAAGCCACTGCGGTGGGAAACATAGCGGCTCAGTTGATTGCTTCTGGAGAGCTGGCGGATCTGAGCGATGCCCGGACGATGGTAGGAGCGAGTTTTCCGTCTGAAGTGTTCGAGCCAAGGGGTGCCGACCAGTTTGAGGAGCTGTATGAGCGGTTTATAGAACTCGTAGAAAGGTAGCGGCCGATCGCACGCCTTTGCGAGGCTCCAGCGGAGCGTGCTGGGCGGCACACATGACCTGATGCAATTTCAAATTATAAACAGTCAAGATGACTGTTCTACTATTGATGGCTGCTCGGAGCTCGGCTGCTACCCTAGCGAAAATTCGTATTGCTGCTTCAAAGACGCCCTCTTAGAAACGGAATCTTCAAAATATGTCGGACCCATTTGTACCTAAATTACCATCGGTTGAGTTTCTTCGAGCCAAAGCGCGGCGCCGAATGCCGGGTTTCGCTTTCGAATACCTGGAGGGCGGGTGTAACTCGAATATCAATGTTCGTCGGAACACGGAAGAGATTCGTGAGATCCAGCTACAGCCTTACTATGTCAACGACTACGCGGGCACTGATATGAAGACCGAGTTATTCGGCCACACCTACGATGCCCCGTTCGGAATCTCGCCCATTGGTTTGCAAGGAATGATGTGGCCTAAGGCCCCTGAGATTCTGGCTGCCGCCGCCCATGAGCATAATATTCCCTTCGCGGTGAGCACGGTCAGCACGGCGAGCGTGGAAACCGTGTGCGAACTGACCGAGGGCAAGGCTTGGTTTCAGCTTTATCATCCAGCGGAAAACGAACTGCGAGACAAATTACTGAAGCGTGTCGAAGCTGCAGGTTGCCCGGTGCTCATTATACTAGCGGATACGCCCACGTTTGCGTGGCGACCCATGGAAATTCGTAACGGATTGTCGATACCTCCCCGTATGACTCTGCGAAACATAATGCAGATGATTGCCCATCCGGCTTGGTCATTCGGTCAGTTGGTTGCGGGGGTACCGGAGTTCAAGACGATCAAGCCTTACATTCCGAAGGGACTCGACATGAAGCATCTCGGTTTGTTCATGAACAAAACCTTTTCCGGCCGCCTGTCCGAGGATCGGATTAAGGCCATTCGGGATATGTGGAAAGGCAAGCTTGTCGTCAAAGGGATCGTCAATCCTGAGGATTGTCAGAAGGTGGTCGACCTCGGTGCCGATGGGATTATCGTATCCAACCACGGAGGCCGTTCACTCGATGCGGGTCAATCCACGATCAAAGCCATGCCTCGCTTGGCTCAAGAATTTGGTGACAAAATCAAGGTAATGATCGATAGTGGTCTACGTGAAGGTCCGGATATCGCCTGCGCATTGGCAAGCGGGGCGGATTTTGCTTTCATGGGCCGTTCCTTCATGTACGGAGTGGGAGCCTTAGGAAAGCGTGGTGGTCGGCATACCATTACCATGATCAAACGCCAGCTTCGACAGATCATGGAGCAAGTCGCTTGCCCGACGGTGAAGGAACTACCAAAGCATTTGATCAAAGACGCTTAGGCGAATAATGCGTTCGGGGTGGATTTAGGTCTTACCTTGGTTTGGGTATCCGCGGCTGATGAAAAGTCGAACACGTTTTTGTTGATTCGCGAACATTCGTGGGTTTCAATATACCAATGACCACTATTGGAACGCCCTTCACCTCAACAGCGAAAAAAGCCCTGCTTTGCGGCTCAGGAGAATTGGGGAAGGAGGTGGTTCTTGAGCTTCAACGCTATGGTGTGGAAGTTGTCGCCGTGGATGCCTACGAGAATGCGCCGGCCATGCAGGTTGCGGACCGTTCGCACGTGATCTCCATGCTGGATAGCGATGCTTTACGGAAAGTTATCGAATCGGAGAAGCCGGATTTAGTGATTCCGGAAGTGGAGGCAATTGCGACTGACACCTTAGCGGCCTTGGAAGCCGAAGGCGCGACGACCGTAATACCGACAGCGCGGGCTGCCCAATTGACGATGAATCGCGAGGGGATTCGGCGCTTGGTGGCGGAAGAGCTCGAGCTACTGACCTCTCCCTATCAATTTGCGGACAATTTTGAAGACTACAGCAAAGCGATTCATGAGATTGGCATGCCTTGCGTGGTAAAGCCAATCATGAGCTCGTCGGGCAAAGGGCAAAGCGTGGTCAAGTCGGAAACGGATATTGAGAATTCCTGGAACTACGCTCAAGAAGGCGGCCGGGCCGGCAAGGGAAAGGTCATTGTCGAAGGATTCGTGGAATTCGATTACGAAATTACTTTGCTCACAGTTCGGCACGTCGATGGAACGAGCTTCTGCGATCCTATAGGCCACGTGCA
>DKNL01000304.1 GCA_002474325.1 Opitutales bacterium UBA7389 | reverse complement strand
AAACGCTTCCATGCCTGCTTTCATGGATACGCGTGGTTGATAGGCAAGATCGCGCTTGGCGGCAGAAATGTTGAACCAATGGTCTTTAGCAAGCTCTGAGGCAACGAAACGCGTCATGGGCGGTTCGCTTCGCAGGTTTAAGATTTTCCAAACGGTTTCTATCAATAGACCGATTCTCATGGCCCGCTGGAAGTCCATCTTTTTTTCTATATGCGGGATCCCTTGAGACTCTAGTAGTTCATTTATCCACTGCCAAAGCGAAACTGGCTCGTCATTAGAAATGAAATACGCTTTGCCTCCAGGATTGTTTGTGGTGTTATCCAGACTGGCTTCGGCCCATAGATGAGCATCTACAACATTGTCGATATAGGTCAAGTCGACGCGATTTGATCCATCGCCTACTATTCGAAGGCGTCCTTTGCGGGCTCTATCAATTACTCGGGGAATGAGATTGGCATCTCCGGGCCCCCAGATCAAGTGGGGCCTCAAAGCCACGGTTTTCAAATAGCCGGAAGGCTGACTATGGGCCATGAGCACGGCCTTTTCGGCAATTGCCTTAGTTGCCGGGTAAGGGCATGGAATGTCGGAGCCGTAAGGCAACGATTCGTCTGCTCCGGATAGCGATTGGCCATTGAATACGACACTGGGCGTACTCGTGTAGACGAGTTTGGATACTTCGAAGTCACGACAGCCATTGATGATCGCCTGGGTTCCTTCGACATTCGCCCTGCGAAAATCCGCGATAGAGCCCCAGACACCGACTTTTGCTGCTGTGTGAAAAACCGTGTCCATACCACTGCATACCTTGCGAGCACTGCTGGCGTTACCGAGGTCGACATATTTCATTTCCACGCCGAGCGATTCTAGTTCAGGTTGGGCACTGCGGCAGAGACCAGACACCTGGCATTCTTGGTCGATAAGTCGGTGAATCAGGCTTCGACCCACAAATCCGCTTGCACCTGTGACGAGGACTTTCCTTGGCCCCAGGTTGGGTGGTCCGTTGCCTGCGACCGCTCTCTCCATATTAACTGAGGCTTGCGTACGTTTTAGGGCTGTCAAGTATCTGCGTCTCTAGCGATGAAAACGGACGGCCAGAATTTGGGAAAAGAGCTGATTGATACCGTATCTTTTTTTGGGAGGGAGGAAGGTCCGGTTAAACGTTTCCACGATTTCGACAAGAGCCGGCACACCGCCCCGAAATTCGCCAGCGATCGAGCTCAGCAGTTTCTCGCTCGTCTAGCGGAGCCGGAGTTGTATGAATGGGGAGAGGAGCGATTTTCCGCTTTTCGAGATTCCATGGGATACCGCCGGAAAGAAATCGCTCTTGTTGTGGAAGGCGGAACGGGTAGAATTGAAAGCAAGGATTTCACAATAGAAAAACGCTATTCGCTGATTGAAGACAGCCCCGATCGCTATTTGGCGGAAACCGAGTTGCTGGAGGCTAGTAGTTCGAACTTGCTTGAAGATGCTTCGTTCAATGGGGCCGTGGGCCCACTTTTCGAATGCATGCGCTGCCTATTCTCGAAAAGCGTACCAGTGGAAGGAATCGTTGATGGATTGGAAGAGGTAAACGATGATAGCCTGTCTGTGGATTATCCGTCGACTTGCGACCATTGCGACGTGCGTATAGAAAACGTAAATGCGGTTTTCCGATTTGAAGCGATTTCCTTGGAAATCAGATTCCCTGGCTTTGGTACTCCGAGGCAACTGATCGATTCTTATCGCACTTTAGTTGAGAATTTAGGAGACACCTGGCCTGCCGAGGAGGCGCTGCCTTTGCTTTAGCGACGGAAGTCTTCAGATATTATTTCCGACTATTATTCGCGTGGAAGCGTTTGCATGATATTTCGCGAATGGTTGGCGATTCTCTCGAATGCGTTGATAATATCGATGTAAATCAATTCGGCATGGATCCCCGATTCTTGGCTTATCATTCGATTGACTGCCCGTTTTCGAAGAGCTTTACGATTTTCGTCGGTCTGTTTTTCCAGGTCGAATGCCATTTCTATGTCGGCCGGTGTAACCTTTGACTCCAGCCGAGAATTAGAAAGAAGGAGGACATATAGTTCGCTTAGGGAGCGATGGGGAGAACGTCCGAAACCCAAAAGACTGCGAAAGTTGGAGAGGCAAAAAAATTAGAGAATTCTAGCCTTGATACAGTTGTTTTCTTAGGCGAGATGAGTGCAAGTAGGGATCCGCCGATTTTTTATAAATAAATGAGGGGACTCGTTCGTCTAACAGAACAGAAATTCAAATAGAGGTATGAAATGTCTGATTTTAGCACTGTTTGCCGTGGGAGCGCTGGTCACCAGCGCTTATGGAGACGGCCTGTTCATAAAAGGTGATTTTGATGATGCGAGAAACGCGGCAAAGGCTAGCAACAAGTTAATCATGATCGATTTCAAGGCGGAATGGTGCGGCCCCTGCAAGATGCTGGACCGGACAACTTGGAGTGACGACGAGGTGATCGATTTGGTCAAAGAGAAGGCCGTAGCCGTTAAGATCGATGTTGATCAGTATGGCGATCTCGCATCGAAATACGGTATTCGATCCCTCCCTACGATCATATTTACCAATGCGGATGGTGAGGAGGTATCGAGGTTTATCGGGTACCGCGATGCCGAGGGATTCCTAAAAGAATTCAACCGCGTCGGGAATTCCTGATCCACCTCAGGTTTTTCCGTTCTTGCATTAGCAGCAGGGCTTTGGATATTGCATGCAATAATCCCGCAACTGGGAGTCGCACGAAAACCATTAAATCTGTTATTACATGAGCGATACCGAGGCGCTGACGCAATCCGATTCGGAGCCAATTTACGGCAAGAGCAATCCGTTTCCGGCCAAACTTTTAAAGAAGTTCAATCTCAATGGCGAGGGCTCCGCCAAGGAGACGTTCCACGCGGAGATCTCACTCGAGGGTTCGGGATTGTCTTACGAAGCGGGCGACGCCCTTGCGGTAGTTCCAGAAAATGCTCCTGATTTGATTGAGGACTTCTTGGAGGCCACTGTATTGGAGGGTTCTCAATCTGTGATGATCGACGAGATCTCTATGACCCTGCGGGAAGCGTTGAGAGACAAGTTCGATTTGCGTGTTGTTACCAAGGTAGTGCTTACCAAGTACGCGAAGCTTTGCGGAAATGATGATTTGCTAGATAAGTGCGGCGATCGGGAATGGGTTAACGAATATTCCTGGGGTCGCGATTGGGTCGACGTAGTCAAGGAGTTTCCTGCCGAAAGTTTGGCTGCTGAGGACTATTTTAGTTTCCTCCGGCCGTTGGCAGGGAGGCTGTATTCGATCGCCTCCAGCCTGGTGGCTCACCCGGACGAGGTCCATTTGACTGTTGGCGCCGTAAGATATGAGGCTTTCGGAAGACAGAAAAAAGGGGTGTGCTCGACATTTATTACTGATATGTGGGCCGAGGGCGATACGGCTGGCGTCTACTTTCATCACAACAAGAAATTCAAGCTTCCTGAGGACGGATCCGTACCCATTATCATGGTAGGCCCGGGCACGGGAATTGCTCCCTTCCGGGCGTTCGTAGAGGAGCGTGTGGCATCCGGGGCGAGTGGAAAAAACTGGCTCTTTTTTGGAGACCAGCATGAGGCCACGGATTATCTTTATCAATCTGAGTGGGATTCCTGTTTGCAGCAAGGCCACTTGTATCGTGTGGATCTGGCCTTCTCTAGAGATCAAGCCAACAAGATCTATGTCCAAGATCGCATGCGTGAAAACGCTGCTGAATTGTGGAGCTGGATAGCCGATGGGGCTTACTTCTATGTTTGTGGAGACGCTAGTCGGATGGCCAAGGATGTGCACCAATCCCTCATTGACATAGCCGCCGAACAAGGAGGCATGGAGGAAAGTGAGGCGACTGCTTACATCAAGCAAATGCAGAAGGAAAAGCGTTACGGCCGTGATGTTTATTGAGCCATTCAGTGGTCCTCGGTCTATAAGAGAAACTAGCTGCTCAAGCTCGAATGTATTTATTGAGACACTACAGGTGAAGAGTTTAGCGTTACTGGGGGCGGTTTTGAATACCTGCTTCAAACAATTGGAGGTTCGGCGATCGTTGGGGGTTTGCTAGCGGAAGGCCACTTTGACTTTCAGGGAGGAAGGGTTTTAACGCTACTCAATCGAGACATTTGCGTAGGTACGCGTATAACGTGGAGCGATAGCGCGGATACGGCCTTGTTTTTTTTGGGGTCCATGACCTCGATTCGGAAAGCATGCTCGTAAGATTTGGATTCGCGCACCGCATGGGGACACCAAAAGCTCGAGGATCGGAAACTCGCCAACATCGATACGATGGATCTGTTTTTATCGTTGAGCCGGGATAGCTATGTGCAAATCGGTTTTAGTAGTTATTGGTAGCAGTTGAGTTGGGTTCGAGGTTCTGATAGATTGGCATTGCCCCTGCCTCTAAAATGGGATCACTTCGTTCGGCCGCCAATAGATATTGGGCTTGGTAATAATGAAACTTTTCTACGATCCGAGTTGCCTCGATTATCATTCGTTAGGACATCCTGAGTGTCCCCAACGTGTCCAGGCGACAGTTGAACATCTAAAGGCTAGCTACCCTGATTGGGATTGGCCACGGGTCGAGCCGGTTTCCGTAGACGATATTTTGCGAGCTCATGGCAAGCCCCATTTGCAAAGGCTGCAAGTGCCTAAAGATTTCGATGGCGATACCGCATACTATGAAGGGATCTCCGAAATCGCCCGAATGGCATCTGGTGCTAGTATTGGGGGCCTGAAGGAATCCTTGAATGGAGAAGCTGCTTTCTCATTGATGCGCCCGCCTGGCCATCATGCGGAATGGAATCGAGCTATGGGTTTTTGCTATTTGAATCATGTAGCGGTAGCGGCTATGGTTGCTCTAGATTCAGGAGTAGATAGAGTAGCCATTTGGGATTTCGATGCTCACCACGGAAACGGCACTGAAGCTATTGTTATTGGAATGGATCGTATTCGCTACGTTTCGGCTCATCAACATCCGTGCTATCCAGGAACGGGAATCGTTGCTCGCGAAAACGCTTTTAATTTCCCGGTACCTCCTGAAACGGAAGCAGTCGAACACATGAAGATTCTATCGAAATCTTGGGAATCCGTTTTGGAATTCGAGCCGGAACTGATTCTAGTATCGGCTGGATTCGACGCGTATTCGAAGGATCCTTTAACGCAGATGCGATTGGGTATCGAAGATTTCAAGACATTGGGAGCGTGGATTAGAAAGACTAGAACTCCGGTCGCGGCGACATTGGAAGGGGGATACAGCGAAGATTTACCCTTGCTTGTCAACGCATTCTTGAAAGGGTGGAGTGGATCTTAGAGGCAGCAGGTTCCTCGCATGGAAGACGAATTATTCGAATACGTTGACACTCAAAAAGGGCTGAATGCCCTCTGCGATTCGCTGGAAGCCCAGCGCGAAATAGCTTTGGATAGTGAGGCGGATAATCTTTATCACTATGAAACGAAGCTATGCTTGTTGCAGATGCGGTTCGAAGACCGTACCTACCTACTAGATATGCTGGTCGACGTTGATTATTCTCGATTTTGGGAGATTCTCAAGCGATTGCATCTCATAATGCACGGCAGCGATTTCGATCTTCGCCTATTCCGGGAGTTTTTCGATTTTCGGGCTACCAGAATTTTCGATTCGATGCTCGCCTCCCAGCTTTTGGGAATCAAGCGCTTTGGATTGGCGGCTTTACTGGAGAAGTATTTTAACGTAAAACTTCCAAAAGATAGTCAAAAGAGCGATTGGTCGCAACGGCCACTTACTGATAAGATGCTCCGCTATGCTGCTAATGATGTACGCTACCTCCATCAATTGCGGGATCTTCTGATGGAGCAAGTAAGGGAGTTGGGTAGAGAGTTGTGGCTGCATCAGAGATGTGAATACCAGATTGAAACCGCCTTGAGTGGTTTTCCAGATGGGGATGAGCACAGATGGAGAATCGCCCGGTCCGATAAGCTCGACCCGAGGGGGAAGGTAGCGCTTTTCGAATTGTGGCATTGGCGAGAAGAATTGGCGGAAAGTTTGGATCGACCTCCTTTTAAAGTACTGGGCAATGACTACATGATTAAACTTGCTGAGTCCGTTTCCGAAGGGAATTGGCAATTCGTGTTCGAGTCCCTGCCAATGGGGATCCAGCGGCGCAAGCGGCAAGGATTGGTTGACGCCTTGAAGCGAGGCATGACGAGGGACGTGGATTCATTGCCTGCTAAACCAGCGCGGAGCGATTCAAGGAAACCACTCAATCAATTGGAACTTGACCGCCAGGAGAAGATAAAGAAGCACCGCAACGTGGTCGCGGATGAGCTAGGAATCGATCCGACGCTGATAGCGACCCGTAGCCATGTTGCTTCATTGGCTCGCGACTCCGAAGCCAAAGATGGGCTGCTGGGCTGGCAAAAAGAGCTTCTGGAGCCGATTCTGCAAACAGTAGATTCAGAGTTCGACTGATCTATTATTGCCTTGATAGCGACTTCCGATTGGGAAATGCTTTTAGAGACTTGTAAGAACTAACCCACGTACGCCGCTGTTATGGCTGAATTGGATTCTTCAATGGCTCCGGTCGCCAATGTCTCTCGATTTCTGGATCAAATGTCGGAACGGCGAGGTGACCGACTGGCTTTACTGGCTCCAAGCGGGCGGAAACGAAGCGGAGAAATTAATTATTTATCGCTCAGTTTTGCAGAACTGCGTCGCGAGCAGGATAATTGGGGTAGGCATCTAAGGGAGGCTGGAGTAGAGCGCGGAACCCGTGTGTTACTCATGGCCCGCCCGGGCCTGCCTTTGATAGCGATTTGCTTTGCCCTATTCAAATTAGGGGCGGTACCCATCGTGATCGATCCGGGCATGGGGTTGAGATCCTTTCTTTCGTGTGTCAGGCGATCACGGCCCACGGCGCTAGTAGGCATTTCTCTAGCGATATGGGTATCGAGGATATTCCCCGCGGTATTCCGAACAGTTACGATAAAGATCAAGCTCGGCGGTGGCTTGTCTCGAGCCCCAATTGCTAAGGAATCGGGAGCTTTTCGAGGTGAGTTCACTAAGTCGAATGACTTGGCGGCTATCCTTTTCACTTCTGGTTCGACGGGACCAGCAAAAGGAGTCTGCTACGAACATGGGATGTTCGAGGCCCAAGTAATAGCGATAGGTCGGCAGTACGGGATTGAGGAGGGCGAAGTGGACTTGCCTATGCTCCCTATATTCGCCCTATTCAATCCGGCTTTGGGTATGACCACCGTGATCCCTGAGATCAACCCAAGCAAACCGGCCACGGTAGATCCGGCCAAAATCATCCAGGCCATCCGACAATGCGATGTGACAAATTCGTTTGGTTCGCCAGTTCTCTGGAAGAAGATCGGCGGGTATTGTCAGGCGAATGGAATAACGCTACCGTCTTTAAGGCGTATCCTCATGGCGGGCTCCTCTGTGCCCCCCCACCTTTTCCGGGATTTCAAGGAAATTCTGCCTCAAGGAGTGGTGCATTCGCCTTATGGGGCTACCGAGATTCTCCCAGTTTCCTCAATTGTCGGAGAGCAGGCACTAGAGGAAACAGCAGAATTGACCGAGCGCGGCCGAGGGACCTGTGTGGGTAAGCCCTTGCCAGGGGTGGAAGTTCGCATTGGGAAGATTAGCGACGATTGGTTAGGGAAGGAAGCGCTGGAAGACGCATTGCCGCCGGGTGAGGTTGGGGAAATCATCGTTAGTGGACCGAGTGTGACGAGAGAGTACGATAATCTTCCTGAGGCCACTAATAGATCTAAGATCAGGACGGAGGACTGCATTTGGCATCGAATGGGGGATTTGGGATATCTGGACGAAAAGGGGCGACTTTGGTTTTGCGGCAGATTGGCGGAACGGATTCAAATCGGGAAGAAGACCTACCTAACCGATTGCTGCGAGGGCGTTTTTAACGCTTTGCCCGATGTGTACCGCTCCGCCCTGGTTAGTTTGGAAAAGGATGGAGAGCGTGTTCCTTGCATGGCAATTCAACCTAGACAAGGCACCTTCCCCAAGACCCGATTGGAACGAAATCAATTTATCGAAGGTCTGAAAAAGGCGGCGGCTAGTACTGGAATGACTGGCGACATTCGTGAATTCGTATTTAGAAAAACATTTCCAGTGGATGTTAGGCACAATGCGAAAATCAATCGTATCGAATTGGCCCGCCTTCTGAGACGAAAAGTTGCAGACTAGACTAGGAAGGGAATGGATTTAGTGGATGAATCGCTATTTAGCTTCGCCGATTGCTGGTTCGAGCCATGGAATAAGTCTCGTTTCAAAAAGTGGGCCTTGAAGATGGGCCGTCCTTTACAGTTAGTTCGAAGATCCATTTGGATACGGCCTTCATCGCCGCCTTTCCTAATTTTAACTGAGAAGCGGACTCAACTTGTGGATCGGTTGCGTTGCCAGTTATGTCGACCGTCACGGTAACGACGGTCTCTCCCTCGATGGTTTTTCGATATAGGTCCTCTGGATGCGTCGGCGATATTTTGTAAATCGCGACCCGCTGCGTAGTATAACCTAGAAAGGGTACCGTAGCAGCTAAAATCGGGATCATTACTGTCTGGTAGTCATTGTAAAAATTTTCCTTTAATTTAGTTAAACTACTGATAAACATAATTATAAAATGTTTTCAGGGCCATACATTAGCTATGCAATAAATACAGACTGCCGTATAATTGCCACTAAAAGCTTTTTGTCAGCACTTTAATAGGAGTGTTTCTGTAACCGCTGCTCTTGCTGAAGATGGACAAGGGCGGCGGTGCGCATCACAATTATTATGTTTCAATAACCACAGAAAAAATTGCCGCCCTAATAGTTCTTCCCAAAGTTTGCTCTCATCAAGAGAATCCTCGTCGACCATGGGTATTATCAGCTTCCACAGGACGAACATCGGTCGCACTCAAAATAAGCCGAGAGCAATTATCTATTTCACGCTCGCTCATAATACTGCAAAATGCCCAACCTCAGGAACAGTGGCTCCTTCTGGGGCTATTTGCCAGTACAGGAAGGCGGAATCCTCTTCTGGATTGTATCGCTTGTAGTGTTTTTCAAAGGTGCTTCTAGAGGTGTGTCCCATTTGGCTCATCGTTTTTTCCAAACTCTCAAAATGATGAAAATAGTAAGTCCCAAAACTGTGCCTGAAGATATCTTTCTTCCCAGTTACGCCCAAGGCTTCCCTAAACTTACTGTATTTATAGTGGTATTTTGCTTTGGGAAAAATAGCCCCCTTCCTTTTTTCGTTCGGAACTCCTTCCAGCCATTTCACAAGATTGGGTTCCATTTGGACTTGTCTCCCATCAACTCCTTTTGCGTTTGCCTCTGGGATATCTATGTAGGGTTTGGTGTGAACTCCCTGCGGATTTAGGATGACGCTGTCCCATAACAACGGCGGCTTGTCTTCATTGCCCATTAGTTCAGTAGGTCTGATCCCAGCAAACATGAGAATTGATATGCCAGCAGCCATATTCCTGTATTCATCAGTTTGGATCAACTCGGCTGCTCGCCTGAACTCCTTTATCGTGAGGACTTCGGTTTCTGCCCGTATATTTTTTTTAGGAATAAAGGCCGTGGGATTGAGCGTTATCCAACCTCTCTTATGTGCGTGGCTAAAGATTGGTGAGATATGTCTAAGTGCTTGATTGTACTGATATTCGCTGGCTCTGTGATGCTTTCCCAAGAAATTTGAAATCTCCTCTTCGGTAATACTGTCGACGTTCCTATCCCCAAAATGAACAAGAAATCCTCTTTCTTTTATTCTCTCATCCTCCTTGGCTCTGGGTTTCGGCAGAGGTCCGTACATAATTGAGTTCAGCTCCCGCTTGTGTCCGTGGGACCAGCTTTTCCCCGTTCGCCTCGTTCTGTAATCCACAGAAGCCCTTAACGCTTCACTGACGGTTCGGGCTTTCTCCAAACCTATGAGGTGTTCTGAATAATGCTTAACCGCAGCCTTGAGCGTCAGTTCATAATCTCCCTTTAGATTGAGACTCTTGAGCATTTTGATCGCCGCCTTGGCATCGGAACTCTCGCTTGCTGCAAAGCGAGTGCTATCGACTCCGTGCTTTTTGACGTGAATCTCTATTCCCCTAGATTCGGTTTGGGCCCTTGCCTCTGATGGGAAGTAACGACGTTGACGCTTGCCTGTGGAGGAGTAACTTGGAGGCAGATCAATGAACCACTCTCCTTGCTTATTTCTTTTGGGTTTTAGATTAGGTCGTCTTGGCATCGCTGCCACTAAGCTGCCACTAAAACGGGCAA
>DKNL01000303.1 GCA_002474325.1 Opitutales bacterium UBA7389 | reverse complement strand
AGTAATTTCCACTTTCCCTCCAGATTCATCTTCGAAAACGTAGTTCCCTTTTCTGAACGCGGTTGGGGCACGTTCAGTCCACTGCTCTGGCTTGGTCCAGTGGATCCAGTCGCGGTCCTCAGGGGCATTTGTTCGGGATGACTGTTCAGCGAAGGAAGGGGCAGACGCTTCCTCTTTGGGGACATCGTAAACCTTCACTGTTTGTCGGCTACAGCCAGAGGCCAGTAGGACGATCAACGCGGCCGCCTTCGATCTCGATCCAAATGTTGTCATCATCGACCGGGGAGCAAAGGGCTAATTTTCGGAATAATCAAGCAGGACCGATGCGTATTTGTGAAGCTCGATAAAAAGTAAGTGTCCATTAATTGCCTACGGATATCCTCGAAAGCGGTTGCTGCCTTGGTTTCCAAGGTTGTAGATGCGATCGGAGATCGAATGTTGATTCGTGGATCCCGCGATCGCTTCCAAATTATTCGACGATTCGTCTATCGATCCACTCGGGCCGAGCCGCCGGACATCTGCTTTTCCACCTCGGCGAGAGTGACCATAGTCGTGTCGCCAGGTGTTGTCATAGCCAGGGCACCATGGGCAGCTCCGTATTCGACGGCTTTAGCCGCGTCACCATGGGCGATCAAACCGTAGATCAGTCCGGAGGCAAAGGAGTCGCCACCACCTACCCGGTCCATAATTTCCAGATTCGGTCGGTGCGTGGCCTCGTGAAACGATCCGTCTGCCCAGCAAATGGCTCCCCAATCATTCTCCGTTGCTGTTTTGACGCTGCGAAGCGTAGTGGCTACTGCCTTGAAGTTCGGGTAGTCGGCAACGGCTCGATTGATCATCGATTTGAAGCTTTCAGTCTCCAAGTTCGAAAGTCCTTCGTCGACTCCTTCGATTTTATAGCCGAGGCAGGCGGTGAAATCTTCCTCGTTGCCAATCATCACGTCCACGTAGCGGGCTATCTCTCGATTAACTTCCTGGGCCTTTTCTATGCCGCCAATACTTTTCCATAAAGAAGGACGGTAGTTAAGATCGTAAGAAACAATAGTTCCGGCCTCTTTTGCTGCTTTGGCCGCTTCGATAACCAGGTCTGCTGTCGTTTCACTTAGAGCTGCGAAGATCCCCCCAGTGTGGAGCCAACGTGCACCATCCCGTATGAACAGCTTGTTCCAGTCAATGTCGCCTGGTTTCATTTGGGCTGCTGCAGTATTGCCGCGATCGGGAACACCTTTGGCTCCGCGAATACCGAAGCCTCGTTCCGTGAAGTTAAGCCCATTGCGAGTGGATCTTCCGATACCGTCGTATGTTTTCCATTGAATGTAGTCCGTGTCGACTCCGCCTTGAAGTATGAAATCTTCCAGCAGGCGTCCGAGCTCATTGTCGGCAAATGCGGTGACGACTGCAGTCTTCATATCGAAACAGCGTCGGAGGCCGCGGGTTACATTGTATTCGCCGCCGCCTTCCCAGGCCGTGAAGGATCGGGCTGTCCGCGTTCGGCCTTCGCCAGGATCCAGTCGAAGCATGATCTCGCCTAGGGAAACGCAATCGTATTTACAGTCTGCAGGGGGTCTCGTTTGGAAGGCGCTCATGGTCGATTCAGAATCGAACGGCCAACTTTTGCGATGGCAAGTGCAAAGGAAACAGGGGTGCTCTAGGCGAGGAAATATTGCCATTTCGCTACTGCGGTTTTAAAGAGGGGGGATGATTACCGGAAAGAAGGTCTCCTCGCTCGATCGCGTTCTCGGCCAAGTTGATTCTTTGGATACGACAAATTTGACGAATTTGGTCAATAAGCTCGCTCGTGAGCGGGCTTTTCTGGAGACGATCTTCAATACGGCTCGTGAAGGAATCCTAGTTATAAGCGATTTGGGAGTGATCGAATACGCCAATATCGCCAGCCATCAGATGATCGGGCTCAAGAATAGCGATATCGGCGAAGTTTCTCTTTGGCGACTGATCCCTGATTTGAGAGGATCGCTTGGATTGGAGGAAGGCGCTCGGATCGAATCGTCTGTCAGCTCAAGAGAGCTGGAATTGACGTACCCAGAGAACAGGTATGTGAGGTTGTATATTCTGCCATTCGAGGGGGTAGGAGGAATGCACAGTGATAAATCGAACCAATTTATAGTTATTCTCTCTGATATCACCTCGGAAAAACAATCCAGCGAGGCGATGATTGAATCAGAGCGGATAAGCTCCATTTTACTTCTTGCCGCGGGAGTCGCCCATGAGTTGGGGAATCCTCTGAATTCGATTACCATCCACTTACAGTTAATCGAACGCCAATTGAAGAAACTAGAGGAATCCGCCGCTCGCAGTAAGCTTGAGTCTTCAGTGGAAGTTTGCCGGGCGGAAGTGTCGCGCTTGGACGGCATCATAAAGAATTTTCTAGAGGCGATTCGGCCGCAGACGCCGGATTTTCAAACCGTTAACTTAAACGAGCTACTGCAAGAATCGCTACAGTTCCAAGCCAGCGAACTTGAGGACCGGGGTATAAAAGTGGAGATGGAGGCTGATGTGGAAAGCCCTATTGTACGAGCGGACAAACAGCAGGTTAAGCAGGTGTTCTTCAACATAACCAAGAATGCTATGGAAGCCATGAAGCCTGGTGGATTGATCCGAGTGAAAGTACAGTCGAATGAGGAGCGTGTGTATCTCCGCTTCGGAGACTCGGGATCAGGTATTAGCCAGGATAGTCTATCGCGTGTATTCGAGCCTTACCATACGACTAAGAAAGGCGGTACGGGACTGGGCCTCATGATTGTAGAACGTATAATGCGTGAGCATGGGGGACAAGTTGGCATAGATAGCAAGGAAGGCATTGGCACGGTGGTAACCTTGGAGTTTCCAAAGCAAAATCGAAAATTCCGTATGTTGGGTTGAAAATAAAGGTAGTAGAGTGAGGGTTGAAGGATGAAATGCGGGTGCCGATTAGCGCGGTCCTTTGGGCCGCGTTTTGTTATTCGCTCTAAATGGGACAAATTTGCCCATTGACTCCAGTATTGGGTATCCTAGGCAAGTGGTATGTTGCCAACGGTATTGATTGTCGACGACGAGCGTCACACGCGAGAGGGGCTCCAGCAAATGCTGGAGGACCAGTACGATGTCTATCTTGCGGAAAATGCTGATCAAGCCTTCACACTGATGGGGAGCGAGACGTTTGATTTAGTGCTTACGGACCTGCGTATGCCGGGAAAATCGGGGCTCAAGGTAATCGATAAGGCCTTGGTCCTGAAGAACCGCCCACCTGTGATAATGATGACAGCTTATGGGAATGTGCCTTCTGCGGTGGAGGCGATGAAGCGTGGGGCCTATGACTTTCTTACCAAGCCGGTGAATTTGGAAAAGTTGGAGATCCTCATGAAGCGGGCTTTAGAATCGAAGAGCCTGCAGACTGAGGTGGAAAGCCTGCACGAGCGATTGGATTTCAAATACAGCTTCGAGGGAATCATCGGCAACTCGAATGAGCTAAAAGAGGTTATCGAGAGGGTGAAGTTGGTGGCCCCTTCTAGGGCTAGCGTGCTTGTCGAGGGTGAAACGGGGACTGGAAAAGAGCGGATCGCCCAAGCCATTCACCAAAATAGCAATCGCGGGCAAGGCCCATTTGTGGCGGTCCACTGCGCGGCTCTGCCGGCCAATTTATTGGAGAGCGAGCTTTTCGGTCACGAGAAGGGGGCGTTTACCGGTGCTACAGAGCGACGGATTGGACGGTTCGAATTGGCGGATGGAGGGACGCTCTTCCTCGATGAAATCGGCGAGATCAGTTTGTCTACCCAAGTAAAGTTGCTGCGATTTTTGGAGCAGCGAACGTTTGAGCGGATCGGCAGTTCCAAATCGATAAAAGTAGACACTAGATTGGTCGCGGCCACGAATCGCGATCTTCAGCAAATGGTGAACGAAGGAACGTTTCGAGAAGACCTGTATTTCCGGCTCAATGTTGTGCAAATCACTATGCCACCGCTTAGGGAACGAACCGAAGATTTGCCGATCTTGCTGAACCATTTCCTGGGGGAATTCGCTGAAGAAAACCACATCGATGCTCCCACATTTGAGCCGGGTGCTATGCAGTGTTTAAGACGCTACTCTTGGCCCGGCAATATCCGGGAACTGCGCAATTTCGCCGAAAACGTTGTCGTACTTCATCGAGGGAACGTTATCCGGGATTACGATCTGGAATCGAAATTTCGCGGGGAAACGCGGTCAATCGATGGCGAAGAGAAAGTTGTATCGCCCTTGGATAAAGAAGAGAACGAAAAGCGGCTGCTCCGCGAAGCCTTGGCCGATGCTAAAGGAAATCGCACTAGCGCGGCAAAACTGCTGGGTATTAGCCGCCGAACCTTGCACCGGAAACTGCAGCAGTGGCCTGAGTTGGATGTAAAGGACCGGTAGGGAAACAAGATTAAGCCTGGTAGCGTCTCCGCCGAATTTTCTGTTGACTTGATCAGCGGGAAATGGATTTTTAGCGGCCTTTCTTAGCGGGCGTAGCTCAGTTGGTAGAGCACCACCTTGCCAAGGTGGCTGTCGTGAGTTCGAATCTCATCGCCCGCTCCATTTCCCAAAAATAGAGATCCACTTTCCCACACAGGAAGGAATCAGTCAGTCTTTAATGTCATCGTCCAACTAGGAGCCCCTTATATTGTTCAGGGCCAATGAGATTTGCACTGCGACGATGCGTTGTTTGGATCAAAGGGGCTTTACGTGACGAATTTTGTTAACCAAATAAATAAATTGATTAACAATCCCGTTTCATTGGGTGTCGGTCTTTCATTGTAGCGTTTATTTAAGCTCCCCCGCACTCTCTTCCTCAGATCTTTACATGTCGGTAAATTTGCAGTGGCTGTAGAACATACGCTTGTGGAAGGGATCGAGTTGTCTAGGTTACCAGCGTGCTAGCGTCAGATTTTTTCCAGTTTCCAGAAAGCATACCCTTCGCCGAGTCCTTTTCGCCGGACGCTCGGCCCTGGGAATGGTTGCCCAAGATCAAAGAAGCTTTGTCTGGTCTTAAAGGGAACGCTTCCAAGAAAGAACTGCCATCTGGTGTGCATATCGAGGGTGAAGTCTTTATTTCAGATGGCGTTAAGCTCCCTGCATTCGCTTCGATGAAAGGTCCTTGCTGGATCGGCGAGGATGTGGAAATCCGGCCTGGAGCCTACATTCGGGGAAACGTGATCATCGGTGCAGGAAGTGTGATAGGCAATTCCTGCGAATATAAGAACGCTCTGCTTATGGAGCGGACTCACACTCCCCATTTCTCCTATATAGGAGATTCCATCCTTGGAACTGGTGCCCACTTGGGTGCGGGAGTGATCCTGTCTAATTTGCGCTTCGATCAGAAAAACATCCTTGTCAACATTGAAGGAGAAAAGACAGACACCGGCCTGTGCAAGTTTGGGGCTATTCTTGGAGAAAACGCGGAAGTGGGATGCAACACAGCCCTAATGCCTGGCTCGATCATTGGAAAAGGGTCCTTGGTTGGTCCAACGATGAGTTTCTCTGGATACCTAGAGCCTGGCCAGTTGTATGTAGAGGCTTCATCCAAGGAGAAAATCCCGCTGAGAGATTGACTTCGTGAAGGTATTTAACCGACCAATCGCTCGACTCGACTCGAATGGCATTTCGAGTTTAGATTTAGACTTTAAGAGGTAGCGGCCGATCTCTGAGCGGCCGCTACTTCTCAAAATGTCTCAGGGCTTTTGAATGGAGGTGTCTCTTAAGACGTGAAATGAAGATGGCCGTGACGGGAATCTCTGGTTAATCGAACGTTAGAGAGGAATGGTTCGGTCCTCCCACTTCCAAAGATCCTATTCAATTTCATTTGTGCCGATTCCTGTTGTTGTTTCAGTGATAAAAAACAATCTAGGCATTAGGAAATATTATTATAAATATCTGTATATAAGCAATATATATAACAGGACGCTTTAATAATTAGTACGCTTCATTTCTCGACAAATGTTCCACTAGTACTTTACTGAAACCTACTCCGCGGCCGTTTCATCCGAGGTGTTCAGCTGATCTGAACCGTCGAAAGTACCACAACCGATAGGGGGCCGGTGTCTCGGGGGCGGTGCGCATCGCAATGTATTTTCATAAACTAGCCCCAGAAAAAATTGTCGTCCTATTGGCCATTCTCTGTTTTGGTTAGGCCATGGAAGCACTCCTCAAGCTCGATCAACTGACCGCCACGTTCGAGACGGGGTAGTCCTTCGGCGGGAAACGTATTTATGGCCCAGTCCATTCCCGATATGAACCCAATAAAAACCCTCGCCCTACTCAATCTCCTACTCACCGCCTCTGTCGTCGCGAATGCCGAGGCCGATCAACCCGTCCACCTCTTTATCTTCTCAGGACAATCCAACATGGCGAGGATGGATCCGGAGACCGGTTTCATGGCCGAGGTGAACAAGCTATTCGGAGAAGAAAAGGTCGTCTACATCAAGGTGGCCAAGGGCGGTCAGCCCATCTGTCGCTGGCTGGAGGAGTGGGAGGCGATCGCCACCGAGGCCGGGATGGACGAAATTCACCGGAAGCGAATCCACAAGGGCGGGAAGGTCGAGTTCTACCAGCCCATCTTGGATCAGTATGAGGAGTTGCTGAAGCAGCGCACCTTGCTAGAGTCTGTCACCTTCTGCTGGATGCAGGGAGAGCGCGATGCCAACGGCGGGGCGGATGCGGCTTACAAGAAGTCGCTGCAGCAATTGATTGCCAGCCTGCGCCGCGACGTGAAGTGCCCGGACATGAACATCGTCATTGGGCGCATCGGGGATTATGCCCTCGACCGCCCCTCATGCGTGGCGGTGCGGCAGGCCCAACGCGAAATCGCGGATGAGGATGCTCACGGCGCCTGGGTCGACGTGGATGATCTGAATGATCGCGAGGTCAGGGGAGTGATGAAGAGCGTCGTGCACTACAACCGGCCGGAGGGATATGTTGTTCTCGGTCAGCGCTTCGCCCGGCAAGGACATGCCTTGATCAAAGGAAAAGAGCCGGCGGAAAATGGCCGGCCGTAGGGCGGCAGAATCTGAAATAAGGTGTCACTTATATCCAATCATATTCCAGACTAGTGGAGCATAACAATCAGAATCTGGAAAAATATCACATAAAATACTCAGGGACAGGAAATCCCTGCCACGCAAAACGCTGATGTTGTTTCACGGTTTACACTTCGATCCGTCGCGGTCGGGACCCTTTTTTTTACTACCTTAATTCATTATTGAACATGCAGCCCCGTCCCGCTACCCGTCGTTGGAATTAAAATGAGAATACTCTCTGGCATACAACCTTCAGGCGTTTTGCACGTTGGCAACTACTTTGGTATGATGAAACCTTCGATCGAGCTTCAGGATCAAGGCGAGGCTTACTATTTCATAGCGGATTATCATTCCATGACCTCCCTATACGATGCTGACTTGCGCCGTGAATACACACGACAGGTCGCGATTGACTTTCTCGCTTGCGGCCTCGATCCGGAAAAGTCGATCCTTTTCAGACAGTCGGATATTCCGGAACATGTAGAGCTTTCATGGATACTGTCGTCAGTGTGCCCAATGGGGTTGCTTGAGCGTTGCCACAGTTATAAGGACAAAATTGCAAAAGGGCTCCCCACCAATCATGGACTATTCGCTTATCCGGTACTGATGGCGGCGGATATCCTTATCTATGATGCCGATAGCGTGCCGGTAGGGCGGGACCAAAAACAGCACGTGGAAGTGACGCGCGATCTAGCAGCTAAGTTCAACCAGACCTACGGAGATACGTTTAAGCTGCCCGAGCCCGCCATACGCGAGGGTGTGGAAGCTATTCCTGGTTTGGATGGCCAGAAGATGAGCAAGAGCTACAACAACACAATCGACATTTTCGGTGACGAGAAGGCTACTCGCAAAAAGGTCATGAGTATTGTCATGGATAGCCGGACACGCGAAGAGCCCAAGCCGGACGCAAAGGAAAATCGAGCTATCCATTTGATCAAACATCTTGCCTCCGATGAACACTATGCCGAAGAGGTGGAGAAGCTAAAAGCGGGAGGCTACGGCTATGGCGATTTGAAGAAGCGACTCTTCGAGTTGTATTGGGATTACTTTCAGCAAGCCCGCGAGCGGCGAGCCGAACTAATGGATAATCAGGATTACGTGGACAGTGTGCTGAAAACTGGAGCGGAAAAAGCAAGATCCATCGCTAGCCAAGTCAATCAACGAGCCCGTAAAGCCTGCGGCTTGGAGTAGGGGTGTAATGCAAGATTGCCCGCAGATTACACAGATGTGGTTAGGATTGGACGGCTGAAGTCTTTGTGTCAGTTTCGAACAGTGACCTTTCGGTCAAATCCTTTCCCGCAAAGCGGGTTCGGAACAGGATCCCGCAATCGGGACGAGGATGTAGATTATTGTTGAACCATGTATTTCAGAGAAGCGTTTTTATCCTGCTCTCGGGATTTGGCAGAAGGGAGATGATTTTCAGACCACGGAATTGACGGAAGTCGAAGAGGTTTTTGAACCACGGATGACACGGATTTCCAGGATAGGCTGAGGCGTTACGGGATTCTTATAAAATGGTAGAGCAGGCTTATAGTCTGTAGTCGTCGCATCCGCCCGCTGGCAGAATGCCTGAGCTACATTATCGAATGGACGCTTGCGCGGTCCTTTTTGGTGGCCATTGGAGGAATCCTTTATTGTAAAAGGCTATCGCTTATTGTCCCCGATGAAGCTATTAGAATTGATCGTTGGTTTCCGAATTTGGGCCTTAGCCCTCGTACTCGGAATTGGTTTGAATCTTTCGCAGGCCCTTTTAGCAAGCGACAATGGCTGGGACTCGCTGCGCTTGCACGACGATTTCTATGCTGAGGGAGCTGGATTTGGGGACATTAATGGCGATGGCCGTGGTGACCTAGTTAGTGGACCCTTTTGGTGGGCGGGACCTGCGTTCAAGACGCCACATCGTTTTTACGATGGAGAAATCTTCGATCTGCGCCGTTACTCGGACAATTTCTTCAGCTACGTTCACGACATCGACGCAGACGGGGACAACGATATACTCGTATTGGGATTTCCTGGCAAGGAAGCCCGGCTTTATCTGAATCCCGGCAACCCTATTGAAAATTCAAACTGGAATATGGTTATTGTTGCCGATCAAGTGAGTCACGAATCGCCCGATTTTGTGGATATCGTTCCGGGCGGATTGCCAGAAATCGTTTGCTCGCGAGACCGAGCCTTCGGATACTATCAAGCGGGGAGGATTCCAACGGCACCATGGGAATGGGTCGCCGTTTCCGAAGTAGGGGAAGCGGTTCGGCCCTTTGGACATGGATTGGGTTTGGGCGATTTGGATGCTGACGGTGATTTGGATATCCTCGATCGCTACTCTTGGTGGGAGAATCCTGGAACGGGCAATAGCGGCCTTTGGAAAAAGAGCGTTTGGGTGCCGGAGCAATACGAGCGAGGCGGCGCTCAGATCCATGTCCATGACATGGATGGCGATGGCTTGCAGGACATCGTAACGTCGCTGAATGGCCATGGCTTTGGATTGGCCTGGTTTCGGCAAACGGGCATGGAGAACGGCGAGCGTCAGTTCGAACGGATAGACATTATGGGCGAGAGCTCTGCTCAGAATCCATTCGGCGTCGCCGTAAGCCAACTACACGGTGTGGAGCTTAAAGATATCGATGGAGACGGCACCAAAGACATAGTTACCGGCAAACGATGGCATGCCCACTACGGTAAAGATCCTGGATGCAATCAGGAACCGTCGATTTATTGGTTTCGGGCCGAGAAGTCCGAAGTAGGTGTCGAATTCGTCCCGTATTTGATTGATAATGACAGTGGGGTCGGAGTAGACGTGTTGGTTGAGGATTTGAACGGCGATGGTCGCTTGGATGTAGTCAGCGCGAGTAAACGCGGGGTCAGTATCCATTTCCAGAATGGTGATATTCTCGCGGCCCGGCCAGAGAGATGGCACGTTCTAGGAGGACGGCCCTACGATGATTGGGCCCATAGCCTTTCGCCGGAGGAAGCGGCGGCTGCCATGGAAGTGCCAGAGGGTTTTCACGTAGATTTGATCGCTTCTGAGCCGGACGTGGTGCAACCGATCGCCATGTGTTTCGATGCCCGTGGTCGGCTATGGGTCGCGGAGGGCAAGACCTACCCCCTTCGGAAGCCGGGCGAGAAAGGCGCCGACCGGATCCTTATTTTCGAAGACAAGGACGCGGATGGGGAGTTCGAGACGAAGAAAGTGTTTGCTGAGAATATGAATCTGGTAAGCGGGATCGAAGTCGGATTTGGCGGAGTTTGGATTGGGGCAGCTCCTTACTTGCTTTTCATACCGGACCGGAATGGCGACGATGTTGCAGATGGCGTTCCCGAGGTTCTGCTTGATGGGTGGGGTTACCAAGATACTCATGAAACACTGAACAGCTTCACTTGGGGTCCCGATGGTTGGCTTTATGGGTGCCATGGGGTATTCACGCACTCGAGGGTAGGAAAGCCGGGCACGGCCGATGATCAGCGAGTTCCCATCAATGCGGGCATCTGGCGTTACCATCCAACTAAGCATGAATTCGAAGTCTTCGCCTGGGGAACCAGCAATCCCTGGGGTCTAGACTTCGACGAGAATGGGGATTGGTTTACGACCGCGTGTGTCATCCCTCATTACTATCAAGTGATCCAAGGCGGTCGCTATTTTCGGCAAGCGGGCCAGCACTTTAATTCATATGTATACGATGATATCAAAACGATCGCTGATCACCTGCACTATGGAGATGGCACCTTCGAATCTATGCGAGCGGATGGGAAGGTCGACCGAGCCTTGCAACGTGAGAAAGCAGCCGATACTTCGGCACTAGGAGGTGGACACGCCCATTGCGGCCTGGTGATTTATCAGGCGGACAATTTCCCAGAAGCTTACCGTGGAGATTCCTTCTTTCACAATCTACATGGGCACCGGATCGTGCGCGAGAGACCAGAAAAGGAGGGTTCGGGTACAGTGATGCGTCATGCTCCCGATTTCGTGTTGGCCCAAGATCACTCGTTCATCGGGGTGGCTCTCGTCCAGGGTCCAGATGGGGCGCTGTACGCATCCGACTGGCACGACCCGCAAACCTGCCACCATAGCGACCCGGATATCTGGGATCGATCTAACGGACGTGTCTACCGTATCCGATATGGCGAATACGAAGCTAATCGGGTGGATCTAGTGGGAACTTCAGATATTGAATTGGCTGAACACTTGACCCACGCCAACAACTTTATTGCTCGGCAGGCTCAGCTGCTGCTGCAAGAGCGCGCTCATGCGGGGAAACTCGATAGTGGAGGGGTCGCCAAGGAATTACAGGAGCTGATGCAAGCAGGCCAGCCGCAAACTCATCGCTTGCGCGCTTTTTGGACCATGCAGGTATGCGGGTTGATGGATGCCGGCGACCTGTATTCGATATTGGATGATAAAGATCCCTACATGCGGGGCTGGGCCGTCCATTTCTACGGAGAGCAAGGCGATGGCGTGCCTGGAAAGGTCGCCCAGAAATTCGTGAGCCTCGCCAAGGGTGACGAATCGCCTGTCGTCCGTCGATATTTGGCCTCCTCATTGCAGAACCTGCCAGAAGGGCAGCGATGGGATTTGGCTGAAGGCCTCTCGTCGCGGAGGGCGGACATCAACGATCAGAATCTTCCGCTCTTGGTTTGGTATGGGCTTGAACCGATGGTGACTGGCTCGCCGGAGCGTTCGATTGAAATCGCAGGCAAATCAGCATGGCCAAAGCTTGATAGTTTCACGCAACGGCGAGCTGTGGAAACCTTGGAAGGACGCTCCGCTCTTTTGGCTTATGTAGGAAGAGCTGAGACTTCCAATGAGTTTTTAAGCCGCGGTCAGCGGTTCTTGGCAGCCATTGGATCGAAGGTCGATCTGGAGCGACCCAGCTCATGGGATACCTTTATACGCGGTGGCGAGTCTTTGAATCACGATAGAGTGAATACGATGGTGTTGAGGATTCGAGCAAGGCTGGGAGATCAGTCGGCCTTCGCCTATTGGAGAGGGGTTCTCAACGACTCTACTAGATTACCGCGTTTTCGTATGGAAGCTTTGGATATCCTCCAACTGGGTGGGGATCCTCAGGCGGGCAATGTGGCGGCCTCTTTGCTAGACGAACCTGCGTTTCGAGAAACAGCGTTAACAGCCTTGCCACGATATTTGGATACGGATATTGCCGCCAAACTCATCAAAGCTTTGCCAAGCTTTCCGTTGAAGCTGCGAAATGAAGGCATCAACCTGCTAGGTTCTCGTCCCGATACGACTCTTCTCTTGCTGGAATCCATTGAATCCAAACAGGTGGAGGCGGCTTTAGTCTCGCCGGTGCTGATGCGACAGATGCGAGCTCACGGGGACGCTCAAATCGTTCGAAAAATGAATGCCTTATGGGGTGAGCCGAGCGATTTGCCACCCGATTTGCCGCGCCAAGTTCGCCAATGGAAATTCGCTTTGACTCCGGAGCGGCTAGAACGAGTAGACCTTTCTTATGGGCGTCATGTTTATTCAAATACCTGTGGAAGTTGCCATAAGCTATTTGACTCCGGGGTGGCATTGGGCCCCGATCTTACGGGTTCGAATCGAGTCAACTTGGACTACATTCTGGAGAATGTACTAGCTCCAAATTCTGTGATTGGAAAAGACTATCAGCTTAATGTGATTACCACAAAGGATGGCCGTGTTTTCAGTGGCATGGTGACTAAAGAGGATGGTTCGCGACTGGAGGTTTCCATGGCTGGCGGAACGAAGTCGGTCGTTCGTACGGCCGATATCGAAGAGCGAAAGATTCTCAGTCAATCCATGATGCCAACGGGACTTTTCGACGCGATTCCGGAAGCCGATGTGGCAGCTCTAGTCGCTTATCTGGCCAGCCCGAAACAGGTTGACGAATGGAAAGGTGATCAGTGAGGAATCGGATTGGTTGGTTTCGATTGGTGCATCTTAGTAGCGGCTTTACGCCACGATCTTTCCCAAATTGGGAATTGCGGCGTAAAGCCGCTCCGACAGGTTTCCGATTAGGTCGGGCTGCAGTTACTCTCATTATTTTATTGGTTTCCGCCATTTCGCTCCGAGCGGAAAGTCCCAACTTAATCATCATGTTCTGCGATGACATGGGTTATGCGGATATCGGGCCGTTCGGATCGGAGGGATACGAAACGCCTAACTTGGACCGAATGGCCCAGGAAGGGATGGCCTTCACGGATTTTCATGTAGGTCAGTCCTTTTGTTCGCCGTCCAGGGCTGCGCTCATGACTGGTTGCTATCCCTTGCGCGTAGGTATTCCTGATAACTTTGGTCCCGGTTCTAGCACAGGATTAAACCCCGAAGAATTGACCATTGCGGAAGTCCTTAAAAAGAAGGGTTACGCTACGGCTATATACGGCAAGTGGCATTTGGGCCATTTGCCCAAGTTTCTGCCTACGAGACAGGGTTTTGATGAATGGTTCGGAATTCCCTATTCCAATGATATGTGGCCCTATCACCCGGATCCTCGCTACAAT
This sequence comes from Opitutales bacterium UBA7389, assembly GCA_002474325.1. Taxonomy (GTDB): domain Bacteria; phylum Verrucomicrobiota; class Verrucomicrobiia; order Opitutales; family Opitutaceae; genus Pelagisphaera. Next base: position 3,589 of record DKNL01000303.1, on the reverse strand, counting down.
TTTCCGGAACTGCCGCTCATGGAGGGCGAAACCGTGCTAAATCCCTCGATACAGCCGAAAGAGCAAGTCCAGTTGACGACCTGGTTCACCGAGCGTGCGGTAGATTTTATTGAGGAAAATCGGAAGCGTCCTTTCTTTATCTATCTTCCTCATCCCATGCCTCATGTACCGCTGTATACGTCTAGCAAGTACTTGGGAAAGACGGATAGCGTATATGGCGATGTGATATCGGAGATTGATTGGAGCGTGGGTAAAATATTGGATGCTCTTAAGGAAAATGGAATCGATGATAATACGTTGTTTGTGTTCACTTCAGACAATGGTCCCTGGCTGCTCTACGGTAATCATGGAGGCTCGGCAGGAGCATTGCGCGAGGGAAAGGGTACACGATTCGAAGGCGGCTTTCGCGTTCCTTGCGTTATGCGCTGGCCAGCTAAGATCCCAGATGGGTCGGTTTGCTCGGAATTGGCAGGATCGATGGATCTATTGCCCACATTGGCCGCAATCGTCGGGACTCGCTTGCCTCAAAAACGGATAATCGATGGAAAGGATATCCGGCCGCTGATGTACGGCGAGTCGGGGGCTCGGTCGCCCCATGCGGCTTTTTATTACTTCAGCCCGGATGGTCTAGTCGGGGTTCGCAGCGGGAGGTGGAAGATGCTGTATCCGCACAATTACAATGTCCCGTTACAACCGGGAATGGATGGAATGCACGGGAAGTACGGGCGTAAGTCCATCGATCTAGCCTTGTTCGATTTGAGCGCCGATGTTGGCGAAACGAAGAATCTGGCTAGCCAATATCCGGAAGTAATCGAACAGTTAGAGTCCCTGGCGGAGATTGCCCGCAAAGATATTGGTTCCCGGAGCAAACCAGGGCCCAACTCTAGACCGATTGGGAGGTAGGTAGAAGATTTTGGTGCATTCCTGTAGGAGCGGCTTTACGTCGCAACAAATATAGTTAGTAATCTTTTTGGCTAGGCAATCGGCCCCGTTTTAATCGAACGACATGCGTATCTCCACCTTCCTTCTATTTTCACTCTTAGCTGCGTCCCTCGGAGCGAGAACGCCGAATTTTATCGTCATATTCTGCGATGATCTTGGTTACGGAGATTTGGGTAGTTTTGGCAATCCCGCCATCGAAACGCCGAATCTCGATCGAATGGCTCTGGAGGGCCAAAAGTGGACGCAGTTTTATTCTGCGGACCCCATTTGCACTCCTAGTCGGGCGGGTCTATTAACTGGACGGTATCCAAAACGTAACGGAATGACGTCAGCGGCTCGAGGGGTGCTTTTCCCCGATTCTTCGGGCGGTTTGCCTCAAGACGAGATTACAATTGCGGAGATCCTGAAGCAAAAAGACTACGCAACCGGTGTCATCGGAAAATGGCACCTGGGGCACCTGCCACAGCATTTGCCCATGACACAAGGCTTCGATTCCTATTGGGGGATACCGTATTCAAACGATATGGACGGCGTTAGAGGGCGTCCGAATTATCGGGAGAACGCCGACGATCCCAATTATTACCCGGACATCAAGCACTACAATGTTCCACTGATGGATGGGGCGAAGACTATCGAGCGGCCGGCCGATCAAAATACGGTAACCAAACGGTATAACGAAAGGGCAGTCGATTATATCAAAGCGAACAAAGACCGGCCCTTCTTCCTATATCTGGCCCATACGATGGTGCATATTCCGCTTTTCGTATCCGAGCAGTTTCGCGGAAAAAGCGTTCGCGGCCTTTATGGCGATACTGTGGAGGAAATCGATTGGGGGGTGGGTATGATTATAGATGCCTTGCGAGACGAGGGATTAGAAAAGGATACGGTGGTGGTCTTCTCGAGCGATAACGGTCCTTGGTTGGCCTTCAAAACGCACGGGGGCTCTTCGGGTCCGCTTAGAGCAGGAAAGGGAACGAACTTCGAAGGTGGTCAAAGAGTGCCAACTATTTTCTGGGGACCAGGCTATGTGAAACCGGGAGTGGTCAATGGCTTGGGGTCTACCATAGATTTGATGGAAACCTTTGCGGCCCTCTCGGGAGCGGATGTGCCGAAGGATCGAAAGATGGATGGTTTCGATTTGTCTCGGACATTATCGGGTCAGTCGGAAAGTCCACGAAATGAGTTTCATTATTGGAACCGTGGCAAGTTGCATGCCGTCCGGTCGGGACCATGGAAATTGCACGTGATCCAGCGGGAGCCCATCAATTATAGTCGAATCGCTCTCATGGATGAGCCGGAACTTTACCATTTGGAGTATGACATTTCGGAAGCCTATGATGTTGCGGCAATGCATCCGGAAATCGTCAAACAGCTTTTGGAACTGATTAAGGAGCACGAAAAGGATACCGCCGACTCGCTGCCTGAACAATTGTCGGCCCGCATAGAAGAGTAGAATAGAAAGAATAAAAGATGGTACAAAAAAGCGAAGGATTCATAGAAACGAAAAAGCCCTATTCCTCGGCTAATCGGCGGATGGAGTATGACAACTTTAAGGTCGCTCCCGTGTCTGGAGCTTTGGGAGCGGAGATCGAGGGGATCGACATCTCCTCGCCCTTGAGCGATGCGGTTATAGCAGATATCCGGCAAGCGCTGCTGGATCACTTGGTTATTTTCTTCAGAAACCAAGACCTCAGCCCGGAGGCTCACATCGCTTTCTCCAAGCGGTTTGGCGAACTCGACGAACACGATTTCGTCAAAGGCATGAAAGGTTATCCGGAGTTGATTCGCTTAGTCAAAGAAGCGGACGAAACTGGCAGGAACTTCGGAGGAGTTTGGCACTCGGATGTTACCCATCAAGAATGCCCAGCTTTGGGATCGATTCTCTTTGGAGTCGATGTCCCACCCCATGGAGGCGATACCTTGTTTGCCAATCAATACATGGCTTACGAGGCTCTATCGTCGGGAATGAAAGAGATGCTCGATGGGATGGTCGCCATCCATTCGGCTGTAGGCCCGTTCGGCCCTCAGGGTCGCTCGAAAATATATTGGCGAAACATGGAGGTCGAGACTAGCGAAAAGGCTCTGGAGAAGGTTCAGCATCCAGTTGTAAGAACGCATCCAGAGACAGGATACAAAGGACTTTTCGTCAATGGCACCTTTACGCTTAGGTTCAAAGGAATGACCGAAGAGGAAAGCGAGCCATTGCTCAAATTCCTATTCCGCCATTCTAGTCAAGAGCCTTTTACTTGCCGTTTCCGCTGGCGAAAGGGATCTGTTGCCTTTTGGGACAACCGAAGCGTCATGCATTACGCATTGAACGACTATGTTGGATACCGGCGGGAGATGAGACGATCCACCATTGCTGGCGATCGACCGTTTTAGTCGAGTAGGGGAGCCTTCTAATGGTGTGGGAGCTGGATCACTCCTCCCTGTCTTTGATTACGGGATTACAGTGAACAACTATTCTCGCTAGGCAAAACTGATGTGTTTCAGAGGCACGAATTCGCGATGCTTAACCAAGTGCCTTAGCGAGCGTAGTGCAAGCTTCCAGTCGTGCCGGGCATAGCTCGGAGAGTGACGACTGGCCGATGGGCTGTCGGAAAGACACAGGCTAGATGCCTGCGCTAATTAAGATTTCGACGGAGAT
>DKNL01000063.1 GCA_002474325.1 Opitutales bacterium UBA7389 | reverse complement strand
CCGGACAATGTTGGACGACCTGTTGTGAAAGCTGATGGCCGTCCTGATGGATTTAAGCTGGAACGTCTTCCGTCAAGGGTTCCTCCGGTGAATTCAGTTGGAGCGACGATTTCGCGTGGCATGGCTTTGCGCCGATTTCGCCCACCCTTAGATGCGGATGTCAGGATTCGCGATAGACGACCAGTCTGGTTTCGCTGTTCGCGGGCTGGAGGTACGATCGGAGCCTGTAAAGGTCCGTGGGCTCATTCGGGTCAGTGGTGGGAGGAGGGAGGCTGGAATCGCTTGGAATGGGATGTGGAGCTGAAGACTGGTGGTGTTTACCGACTGGTGAAGGAGCGCTCCCAATGGATGGTCGAGGGGATGTATGATTAGAGGGAGCTATTAGTGATTGGCGGTTGGGCGTTGGTTTCGCGGGGAGTTCGAGTTGGTTGGGGAGTAGAGAGAAGGATTAGATTTGAAGGTTTAAGGGGCATGAAATTCCGTTTTTATAAAGGGAAAGGGGGTAACCGCTAATGGCTGACGGCTATATAGAATTGCATGCTTGTTCGGCATTCAGTTTTCTGAGAGGGGCGTCGCAACCGAAGGATCTCGCGACTGCGGCTGCCGACAAGGGGCTTGTGGCGATGGCGGTTTGCGATCGGGGCGGTGTCTATGGCGCTCCGCGTTTCTTTAAGGAAGCTCGAAGGCAGGGCGTGCGTCCAATTGTAGGATGCGAACTTCCTATGGAAGATGGCTCTGCTCTGCCTGTATTGGTCAAATCCAGACAGGGATATCAGAATTTATGTAAGCTTCTAACCTCGATCCATCTGCGTTCAATCAAGGGAGGGGGCCGAGTGAAATGGAAAGAGATGGAGCCATTTGCTGCGGGGCTTTTCGCTTTGACTGGAGACGGAGAGGGGCCGTTGCGCCGGGCTTGGGAGAAGGGTGGAAGTTCCGGGATCAAGAGGAGTTTGCGACAGTTGCGTCGCATCTTTTCGAATGACGATATCGGAATTGAAATCCAACGGCTATTAATTCGAGGCGAAGACCGTTGGATAGGGGTCCTGGCTGAATTATCGAGAACTTCCGGCTTGCCTCTGGTGGCAACCAATGGGGTCCGCTACGCGGAGCCGGGAGACCGCATGGTCCAGGACGTTTTCACCTGTTTAAGAGAGAAGAAGCGACTGGATACAGCCGGGGAGCTGCTGAGCCGTAATGCCCAGTGTTTTGTGAAGCCCGCCAAAGAAATGGCCTACCTGTTTCGCGATCACCCGGATGCGGTTGTCAATACACTGAGAATCGCGGAGCGTTGCGAGTTCTCGTTAGAGAATCTTGGATACGAGTTTCCTCGATTTCCAGTGCCAAAAGGCGAGTCGATGGATTCCTTCTTGGAGAAGATCGTCTGGTTTGGAGCCGAGCAGCGGTATCGGAGCCTGAGCCCCGCCGTCCGACAGCAGCTGAGACGGGAGCTAAATGTGATAATGAAGCTCGGATTTTCTGGGTATTTTCTGATCGTCTGGGATTTAGTGAACTACTGCCGGGAGCATGGTATCATGGCTCAAGGGCGAGGTAGCGCTGCCAATAGCGCGGTTTGCTACAGTTTGGGGATCACTCCGGTGGATCCAGTTGGCGGGCGATTGCTGTTCGAGCGTTTCTTGAATGAGGAACGGAAAAGCTGGCCGGATATCGATATCGATTTGCCCAGTGGCGACCGGCGTGAACAGGTGATCCAGGAAGTGTATCGACGCTATGGCCGTCGAGGGGCGGCGATGACAGCCAATGTAATCACTTATCGCGGACGCAGCGCCATTCGCGAGATTGGCAAGGTTCTGGGATTCCCCGATGAAGTTCTTGGCCGTTTCTCATCACTGTATGGAAGCCATAACTACTCTCACGATATTCCTATGAAGGAGCAGCTCGAGAAGTCGGGCATTGATGCTAACCACCCGAGAATGGCATCGCTGGCTCGCTTGTTTCCGAGAATTATAGGAATGCCGCGGCATTTGGGTCAGCATTCTGGAGGAATGGTTATTTGCGAGGGGGGGTTGGACTCTATTACCCCCTTGGAACCAGCAAGCATGCCTGGACGAACGATTGTTCAATGGGACAAAGAGGACTGCGAGGACATGGGTATGGTGAAGGTGGATTTGTTGGGATTGGGAATGATGGCAGTCATGCAAGACGCATTCGAAGGAATTCGGGCCAAGGGAGTAGACATCGATTTGGCGAGCATCCCCAAAGATGATCCTGCCACTTACGCGATGATGCAGAAGGCGGATACGATTGGGGTCTTTCAGATCGAAAGCCGGGCCCAAATGGCGACGCTGCCTAGGATGAAACCGAAAGAGTTCTACGACGTGGTTATCGAAGTGGGAATTATTCGCCCGGGCCCAATCCAGGGGGACATGGTTCATCCCTATTTAGAGCGCCGCGCCGGTCGCCAGAAAATCGAGTATATCGACGATCGCCTAAAGCCGATGCTGGAGCGGACTTTGGGAGTGCCTCTATTTCAGGAGCAGATCCTGAAAGTGGCGATGGTGATGGCGGATTTTTCCGGCGCTCAAGCTGAGGATCTTCGCCGAGCTGTGAGCTTCTACCGGACCGATGACCGGATTGAGCAGGTTACACGGAGTTTGGTGGAAGCTATGAGGGAACGGAAGGTTCCTGAGGAAAAGATCGAGCAAGTTGTAAAGTCGGTATCCAGTTTCGCCCATTATGGGTTTCCGGAGAGCCATGCGATTTCCTTCGGGTTATTGGCTTATGCTAGCACGTATTTAAAAGCTAATTACGCAGCGGAATTCTATGTTGCTTTGCTGAATAACCAGCCAATGGGATTCTATTCTCCGGCTACATTGATACAGGATGCTAAGCGGCATGGTATTCGGGTCCTGCCAGTGGGCGTGATGCATTCAGATTGGTGCTGTGTGGTAGAAAGCGAAAACTCGATCCGCTTGGGGTTGATTATGGTAAACGGTGTGAGCCGCGCCCATACTGAAGCGATGCTGAAAGGCCGGGAGCGGTGCTCTTTCCTTGACTTGGGGGATTTTCGCAGGCGGACTTATTTCGATCGAGATGAACTCCGAACCTTGGCTTCGATTGGAGCCTTGAACTGCTTTGAAAGAAGCCGGCGCCATGCTCTTTGGTCGGTGGAGACGGTATACGATCCTGGGGACTTGTTCGCAGACGCGGTAGCGGAAGATGAAAGCGGTCTGAGCCCGCTAGAAATTATGACGGATGTCGAACGTCTACAGGCGGATTATCAAGGGATTGGTGTTACCGTGGGGGATCATCCAATGGCGGCCATTAGAAGCCGCCTCTCGCAAGTCTGGACGGCCCATGACCTTGAGCATACGCGGCACGGCAATCGTGTAAGAGTGGCGGGACAGGTAATCTGCCGACAAAGGCCTGGAACGGCCAAGGGCTTTCTTTTTATATCTCTAGAAGACGAGACCGGAATATCGAATATCGTGGTGTTGCCAAAGATGTTCGAGCGTAACCGGCTGATAATTACTCAGGAAAAGTTTTTGATGATAACCGGGACCTTGCAGAACTTGGAAAACGTTATTCACGTGAAAGCGGATAAGATCGAGCCGCTCCTGGTAGGGGATTTGCCAGCCGCCAAATCGTACGACTTTCATTGAAGGGTAACAGTGACCTTTGGTCAAATCCCGCGATCGTGGGACAAGGATAATCCTTCGGATTAGCAGGATCGGTTAGATGCTTGTTCGTACAGCAACTGTTGGAATAACCCGCTAATCTATGGTTAGGGCTGCGTAGTTTTTCTTTCCGCGACGAAGGAGAATGTACTTGCCGAAATGTACGTCGTCTTGGGTGAGCTTGGTTTGAATATCCTGTATTCGGAAATTGTTTACACTAACGCCCCCGCCTTGAATGTCCTTTTTGGCTTGGCCCTTGGATGAAGAAAGGCCGCATTCGACGAGAGCCTCCAGGATAGGCTTCCCCTCGCCGGATAAAGAATCGGCGCTGATTGAGCTATTAGGTATTTCATTGGCAACCTCACTCAAAGCGTTTTCGGAGATGCCATCGAGCCCACCTCCGAACAGAATCTTGCTCGCGTGGATAGCGTCCTCCGTAGCGCTTTCGCCATGAATGAGGTTGGTCATTTCCCGAGCGAGAGCTCGATGGGCCTCGCGAGTGCCTGGGTTCTCGTTGTGACGCGATTCCAGGTCGTCGATAGACTCCTTGTCTAGGAATGTGAAGTATTTGAGGTAGCGGATAGCATCCCGATCATCAACATTGATGAAGTATTGATAGAAACGATACACGCTTGTACGATTAGGATCGAGCCAAATGGCTTCCGCCTCGCTTTTTCCGAACTTGCTTCCATCGGCATTCGTGATCAGGGGCAAGGTGAGTCCGTAGACGGTAGCCCCCGCTTTCTTGCGAGTTAGCTCGGCTCCTATGGTGATATTGCCCCATTGATCGCTGCCACCGATTTGCAATTCGCAATTCTCGGCCTGATGGAGGTGGTAGAAATCATAACCTTGGAGGAGCATGTAAGAGAACTCCGTGTAACTGATGCCTACGTCGCGGTCTTCCATGCGGGCCCGAACACTCTCCTTGGCAACCATAGCATTAATCGTGAAGTGCTTGCCGATGTCTCGCAGGAAATCGAGATAGCTAATCGGAGCCATCCAGGTGTTGTTGTCAACTAGGCGGGCTGTGTTGGGGATATCTTCGCTAAAATCGAGAATACTGGCAAGTTGAGCTCTGACGGTGGCAATATTGTTTTCCAGCGTCTCTTGGGAAAGGAGTTGCCGTTCGGACTTTTTGCCTGAAGGGTCCCCGATGCTCCCGGTTGCACCGCCCGCTAAAGCTATAGGAGCATGCCCAAAGTTCTGAAAGCGTCGAAGGGCGATTAAGGGTACCAGATTGCCGACATGCAGACTATCCGCGGTAGGGTCGAATCCCGCGTACAGGATGATAGGTTCCTTTTCGAGTCGCGAAGCCAATTCCTCTTTGGCCGTGCAGTCATGCAGGAGCCCTCTCCATTCCAGATTTTCCAAAATCGTCATAAGACGGTAGGTTTTGGATGGAATCCGCTATGGTGTCGATTGGAAATTCGATGCCTTTATTGGGCGAAGAAAGCCGACAATCGAGAAACTAGAAGTTCGGATTAGAGAAGCGTCTGACTTTGCCATTGTAGATGCGGGCTCCCCCTCTTACTAGCTTGCCCGTTCCATGGAGGTCGCCTTCGTAGATGAGAATCTCGTCAGTTTCTTTGCGGATAGAGAATTCCCTAGCCGTCGGTTGGCCTAATAAATCGATAACTTCTTCGGGGGTAATTTCGTCTCAATTCTTTCCCACGACTCCGGTTTGACCCATTTGCCACTGGCTCTAACGTCCGCCTTTTAAAGTTCTGCCCTCAGGTATTCGTACCATGTGTTATGGCTCTTTTCCTCGACTGGAGGTGGATTGGCAGCGACGTATTCGATTGCCGCTCGAATGGCTGCAGGAGGATCTCCGGAATTGGACTCAATTGCGGCAACCTGTTTATCCAAGCTTCCCACCTTTTCGTTCAGGGCCCGAACTTCGGCTCGAATTATATCCAAAGTAGCCTGCTCGCTTGATTGGGAGAAGGCAATTGGGGTAAAGCACGTGGCCAAAAAAAGAGAAGCGGTCGCTATCATGTTGGCTTATAGGGCGCGAGTGAGAGAAAAGGGCAAACGTCTTAGCTGGGGTTCCAATCCTCCCGAAAGCCGCGGGTTTCGAGCGTTCCAAGTCCCAACTAGGGATTCGTAAATAGAAAGCTAATATGAGCGAAAGCCCTTAGTAGACGAACCTTCGCTTTTCGAGTTCGACCGGCATGGTGTCCGATTTCACTTTCAAATACGTTATCATGCCTTCTAGCCAAGTGGAAACCGAAGAAGCATTATAGGTAACTCTAGGCTCGGTATCCATAACCCCATTCGACTCGCTGATAGAGACCAATCTCCGAGGCACTTGAGGAAGGGTAATGGTGTCGAAATGAGTGTTGGTTTCTATCAATGTACCTATCAGCGTTTTTTCGGTGAAATCGTTGGTGCGTGAATTCTCCGACCGGATAATCATTATCGGAGAAAATATATTTCCGAATATCCTGTGATAGAGATCCTTTCGAGATGGGTCTGTACGGTTCCAGATCTGTTCCGAAGTATAGCGATAGCTTTCGTCGATTATATCCCGGTGAGTATCCCTACTAAAGAGCATGTAGTGCGGTTCTTCTAATATGAATCCACTAAACGAATACGTGCTAGCAAGATAGACTGAAAGGTTGGCATACTCCTTCGTCGACATGAGGAAGAAGCTGCTGTCTTCCACCCCCTTGAGATCTCGAATCTTGTCGAACATATCGACCCAATCTTCTTTCCGAGCCGACCTGAGAGTGCTGAGGTCCTTTCCGACCGCGTAGGCAACGACAAATCCATGTCCAAGGAGATTACTGCCAAAAGGAGACGTTAGCAGATACTTGGCCTCCAACTCCTTGCGACGCTGATTTCGCCGGTTTGAGAAGAGTGGCGCAGGGGTATTGCTCAAGGCGGCGGATTCAACGTCAATTATGAACACAGCCGGGGCGACTTTGGCATTCTTTGGCCGTCCCCAAACGAGGCTGACTTTTTTACCCGATTCCAGCTTAACTTGGCGCGATTTGATGACCACATCGTCTTTGAAAAGACCGCGGCGAAAGGGGTATTCACCAGTAGTCAGCCTGCGCAGGACTCTTCGTTCGTCGGAAAAAATATCACTCGGATCGAGGATCATAGGCTTAAGCCCTTGTTCCTCGTACTCATCAGCTTGGGAAGTTGGCTGGGATTTCGCAATTCCCGCCTCGTCTGCACCAAAACAGGTGGAAACGAAAACGATAGAAATCGCGAGGAAGCCAAACAATGAGCGCCGTCTGAACATGAGTATCTTAGTTGAGGGAAAATCCACGTACATAACAGACTGTCCGAGTTTGGGGTAAATACAGTTAATTGCCACTATTTGGCAAGGATGTTTGGTACCCTAAACCGTGCCAAACACACGTGAAAAAGCCCGCCCTTTTCAAGGAGCGGGCGAAAAATTCGAGAATCTCGAGAAGAGCTGCTATTTCTTTTTAGCCTCTTCGCGTTCCTGCGCTTCTTTGATAACTTGTTCGGCCACGTTCTTAGGACAAGAAGCGTAGTGGGAGAATTCCATGGAGAACTGTCCCCGTCCGGAAGTCATGGTTCGGAGAGATCCGATGTAACCGAACATTTCCGATAGCGGGGCTTCCGCCTTGATTTGCACGGAAGTTGCGGTCGGCTCCTGGGACTTGATCATTCCCCGGCGGCGATTGAGATCGCCGATTACATCGCCAATGTGATCTTCGCCGACGAAGACGTCGAGCTTCATTATCGGCTCCAGGATCTCGGCTCCTGCCTTCGGCATGGTTTGGCGGTAGCCCGCTTTTGCTGCCGTTTCAAAGGCCACTGCGGAAGAGTCAACAGGGTGGTAGGAACCATCTGTGAGGGTGACTTTGAAATCCACAGTAGGATAGCTGGCGAGAACACCCTTTTCGCGCGAATTCCTGAAGCCTTTTTCGATGGCCGGCCAAAATTCCTTGGGAATATTGCCCCCAACGACTTGAGATTCGAACTGGAAGCCCTCGCCTGGCTCCAACGGTTCGATAACATAGTCGATTTTACCAAACTGACCCGAACCACCAGACTGCTTTTTGTGCGTATAGGTATCTTCGATGCGCTGGGTAACGGTCTCGCGATAGGCTACCTGTGGTTGGCCGACATCAACTTCGACTCCATAGGTCCGCTTGAGGATGTCCACTTTGATATCCAAGTGAAGCTCGCCCATACCTTGGATGATGGTTTCGCCCGAGTCCTCGTCGGTCTCGACCCGGAAGGAAGGGTCTTCTTTGACCATTTTGCCGATGGCGGTCGAAAGCTTCTCGGCGTTGGCTTTGTCGCGGGTAGCGATAGCGATGGAGATAACGGGATCCGGAAATACCATCGGCTCCAAGGTAGCCGGCTGGTCGGGGTCGCAAAGCGTGTGCCCGGTTTGAGTGTTCTTCATCCCAAGTAGAGCGACGATGTCGCCGGCTTGAGCCGTGTCTACTTCCTCGCGCGAGTCTGCATGCATTTCTACGATGCGACCGATGCGTTCAGTCTTCCCGGTGAAGGTGTTGAGAACATTGGTTCCCTTTTCCAGTTTGCCGGAATAGATTCGAGTAAAGGTTAGGGCACCGTATTTGTCATCCATGATCTTGAATGCCAGGGCTCGCAGAGGCTTGTTGACATCAACTTCTGCCACGCTCCCTGTCTCGTTACCCTCGAGATCGATCTCCGGTTGCGGCTTAACCTCAGTTGGCGATGGGAGGTAGTCGACGACTGCGTCCAGAATCAATTGCACGCCTTTGTTCTTGAAAGAAGATCCGCAATAGGTGGGGAAGAAGTCCAAATTGATCGTCCCCTTGCGAACGCAATTTTTGACGTCCTCAATGGACGGCTCTTCTCCCTCAAGGTACTTTTCCATGAGATCGTCGTCCTGTTCGACGGCTGTCTCGATGAGCTTTTCGCGCCACTCCTCAACGGCGTCCTTCATGTCCTCAGGCACGTCTTGAATTCTGTAATTGAGCGGATCTCCTGAATCGTCCCAAACCCAGGCTTTTCGAGTGAGCAGATCGACAACACCTTTCAATTCGCTTTCGCGGCCGATTGGTAACACCATGACCAGAGGGTTGGCTCCGAGAACGTCCTCGACTTGCTTAACGACACGGAAAAAGTCCGCTCCGATGCGGTCGAGCTTGTTGACGTAAATTATGCGCGAGACTTCAGAGTCGTTGGCGTAGCGCCAGTTGGTCTCGGACTGGGGTTCTACGCCGCCGGAGCCACAAAACACGCCGACGCCGCCGTCGAGAACCTTGAGAGAGCGGTAGACTTCAATCGTGAAGTCTACGTGGCCCGGGGTGTCGATGATATTGAGGCGGTGGTCTTTCCAGAAACAGGTCGTCGCTGCGGACTGGATGGTGATGCCCCGTTCCTGCTCCTGGTCCATGAAGTCCGTGGTCGCCGCTCCATCGTGAACCTCGCCAATCTTGTGGATTTTGCCAGTTAGCTTGAGAATGCGCTCAGTTGTTGTCGTCTTGCCCGCGTCGACGTGAGCGAAGATTCCGATATTTCGGTAGCGTGTTAGGTCTGTTGCCATGCTGCGTTTCGATGAAAATTTTAAGGCCAGGAAATCCTAGGAAACCATAGGCGCGTATACAAAGATCGGCATCTGGCAATTCAATAATGCGGATTCTTGCTACTTCACGGGTTAGCAGGCCCTTGCAGCTCCGTTCCAAAATCTGTATTTGCAATACGTCAAGTGGGTCCATAGCGTTCATTTATGTTTGGGAAGTGTATTGTCCGCTCGGCGAAAGATGTTGAAGCGGAACGTGTAGGGGCTGGTTCGGGTACCAGACGCCAGATATTGATAAGTGACGATGAAGCGCCAAACTTCGCCCTGAGACGTTTTATCATGGAGCCAGGTGGCGGGATGCCTGCCCATACTAACACAGTCGAGCACGAGCAGTACATCCTCAGGGGCAAGGCTCGAGTAGGAATTGGAGAGGATGTATTCGAAGTGGCCGCAGGAGACGCGGTTTACATTCCGGACGGCGTTCCCCATTGGTATCGGGCAGACGAAAGCGAGGGGTTTGAGTTCCTTTGCATCGTTCCAAACAAAGAAGATGTCATCGAGGTGTGCGGGCCGGCGGATCGCTGAATATGCCTCTTGTATGGTAGAAATCGAAACCATTTTCTCCAATATTGCGTTATCAAATAAACAAAGTTAAAGGACTTCGCTATGAAATTATCTGATCTGTCGAATTTGAGCCTCGCTTGCCTGTCGCTTTTCGTTTTCACAAATCTTATCGCCCAGAACTTTCCAGAGGAGCATGGGGGTTATTTGTTCTTTGGTACAGAGGCCAGTGCCGAAGCGGGTCAATCGCATTTCCCGATCGTAGGGGTCGATAAGAAGCATATTTACGTGGATGAGGGCACGGGAGTGAAAAAGGTCTCCCAAAGAGCGAGTGTACGGACGCGACCTGAGCTCAAATTGGCGGAACAGTATGCAAATGTGCTCGATTTCAAATATAGTGCGTCCTCTATGGAGAACACGAAGCGCGCTGCACAGCTAGTTGCAGATATGCAATTCCAGCAAATGCAGTCAGAAGTAGAAGTCGCAATGCTTAAGTCCCAAATGGATAATGGGGGAGATGTATTTGGTGGGGATTTGAGTGCAGCTGATCAGGGTACTGTTAACCAGATTGAAGAGGTCCAGCAAGAAACCTCGGACTTCCAAAGCAGCATGCAGGATGCACTTGATACTGGAGCTTTTGAGGTTGATGATTTCGTTGATACGGTTTTTGTTAGAGGGACTCTTGATCCGCTAGCGGACGTTCCGGGAGCCTACTGTGTTGTGGTGATAAACTACGACGTTGTGGATATCGAAAGCCTAGAAATTGAGGGTCGCAATCGTGTGGCAAGGGTGCGCTACTTAGGAGACATCACAGCTGGAAAACTTTTGAGTATACAATTACGTGTTTTAGTGAATGAATTCCCCGAGGATTCAGCTACTTACGAATTTCATCTCTTTTCTGAAGGTGGTGAGCAGGTTGCTTTAAGCAACTCGAATGGATTGAAGCCTTTAACGCCCGAGCAAGTAGCCACCTTTCGTGAGTTGGAAGCGAAAACCAGCCCGCTCGACAAAGGCTGAAATAACGTAAGCTATAGGGTATTCATAACGAAAGTGGAAGCGTGCCTATCGATCTAGCGGGAAGCTAGAATTGGACCAAACTGGCGACTATCGCTTTCGTTCTGGTTTGGATATCCTCATTGCCCGAGTTATCGCTAAAATTCGTTGATTATTCACTACAGGGGAATATAAGTTCTGGGGATAAGATAGCGATGACTATCTCTCGTGGATTTAAGCCACTGACGCAATCGGAATTTGAGAAACTGAAAGCAGCTCTGAATTGAGCTGGACAAAGTGCAAAAGTTTTTCGCTTTACCGTGGTGAACTAATCGGTTGTGCATATCTAAATTAGCTTCCGAAACCCATAGATTTCCCTGCCAGAAAAACGTTCGATAGTCTTGGCTTTCCCTTAGTCCTCGATCGGGCTAACAATCTCATCCCCCCCTTCATCTTCTCCGTAATGAACGATCTCCCCCTTGTCGCATTGTCACTGATAGCGCTCGCTCCAATCGCGATCGTGATGCTACTCCTTGTAATTCTTCGTTGGCCAGCCAAGAACGCTATGCCTATCGCCTATTTCGTGACAGTCCTCATCGCTTTCTTAGTTTGGAATACACCTGGCGCTCAAATAGTGGCGGCGAGTATTCATGGATTGGTCACGGCTGCAAATCTGCTATTTATAGTCTTTGGGGCAATCTTGCTGTTGAATACCCTCAAGGCGTGCGGCGACATACACGCTATTCGACAAGGATTCATAGACATCTCCCCGGATAGGCGCGTCCAGGCGATCATAATTGCGTGGCTATTCGGTTCTTTTATCGAAGGTGCGGCCGGTTTCGGAGCTCCGGCGGCGATCGCCGCTCCATTGCTCGTGGCCATAGGATTCCCGGCGATGGCTGCTGTAGTTGTAGCTTTAATTATCCAAAGCACGCCTGTTTCTTTCGGAGCGGTAGGGACGCCAATATTGGTTGGTGTGAATACGGGGCTTTCTGGCCAAACGGAAGTAGCCTCGGTTGTCGTTGCCCTGGGTATGACGCATGAATCCTACCTGCATTTAATTGGAGCGACCGTGGCCTTGCTACATGGAATTGCCGGTTCTTTCGTTCCGTTGATTATGGTGTCGGTAATGACCAGGTTTTTTGGGAAGAATCGTTCTTTTAGGGAAGGCTTGGCCATTTGGAAATTCGCTCTTTTTGCAGGCCTGGCATTTACGATTCCGTCGAACATACTGGCCCGTTTCTTGGGACCGGAGTTTCCGAGTCTTCTGGGAGCTCTAGTTGGTCTATGCCTTGTAGTACCCGCGACACGAGCAGGATTGTTTAAGCCAAAGAAGGCATGGGCATTTCCTGATGAAGAAGAATGGGATACCGAGTGGAGAGGTGAACTGCAAATTGATGCCCACGACCAAGCGGCTAAAGTTTCGGGCGGTCATTTGATCAAAGCCTGGTCCCCCTATTTGATTGTCGCGGCATTGCTTGTCGTTACTCGAACGGTTCAGCCAATCAAGGCACTTATCACCTCTGACGCCGTAACAATTTCCTGGGCCAATATTTTCAATAGCGGAATCGGAACGAAATCACAGCCTCTGTATCTCCCTGGTTTCATCTTCGTGTTGACGGTCGTTCTATGCTACGCTATATTCCGCATGAATCAGACTCAAATTAGGCAATCGCTTGGAGAGTCTGGTCGAACCGTGCTAGGAGCAGCTAGTGCATTGGTATTCGCTGTCCCAATGGTGCAAGTTTTCATTAATTCTAAATCCGACTCGCTGGCTCAAATGCCCATCGTGTTGGCGGACGGCGTATCCACTTTATTCGGATCACTATGGCCATTGATCGCCCCAACCATTGGAGGTTTGGGAGCATTCATCGCGGGAAGCAACACCATCAGTAATATGCTATTCGCGTTTTTCCAATTCAGCATGGCCCAGAAGATCGGAGCTACTGAGCACATCGTGGTTGCCCTACAAGCCGTAGGGGGCGCTGCCGGGAATATGATATGCGTCCACAATGTGGTCTTCGCATCTGCGACAGTGGGGCTTCTTGGGAAAGAGGGTAGTGTGATACGGAAAACGCTTGCCCCGATGATGGGCTACGCTCTCTTCGCGGGAGCGCTTGGGTTGGTTATGATCGGGGGTCCGGGGAGAACTCTGGGCACTATCTTTGTGGCAGGTTTTGTCTTGTTAATCATTTGGTTTATTTTTGTAGGTATACGATCGGAAGCCCTGGAGAAGGAAAGCTAGTGGATCCTTGTAGACTTCGTAGTTAATAGAAGATCGTTGCGTCCGATTAAAAGAAGATTGGCCAGCGGACTCATCGGGTTTAGATTCGAATTATGAAATCATCTATTATTCTCGGTTCTCTTTCCCTCCTCCTAGTCCTTATTTCAGGGTGCTCCCAATCTGGAAGTGATGTGATTCTTTTTGATGGAAAGACATTTAATGGTTGGGAGGGGCCGATGGAGTCCTTCAGGATTGAGAATGGGTCAATCGTCGCAGGTACACTGAAAGCGGACATTCCGAAGAATCAGTTTTTGAGCACAAAGCAGGCATTTGGGGATTTTGAGCTAAGGCTGAAGTTCAAAATGATCGGGGAGAAGGTTAATGCGGGCGTCCAGTTTAGAACGAAGCGGATTCCGGATCATCACGAAGTAATCGGCTATCAGGCGGATATGGGCGGCAAATACTGGGGGGCGTTGTACGATGAGTCGCGGAGACGGAAGGT
Source organism: Opitutales bacterium UBA7389 (assembly GCA_002474325.1). GTDB lineage: Bacteria > Verrucomicrobiota > Verrucomicrobiia > Opitutales > Opitutaceae > Pelagisphaera. The sequence continues at coordinate 5,248 of DKNL01000063.1, read as the reverse complement.
TTTGTTAGGTCCGGATCTGGAAGAGGTGATGAAAGTCGTGAATCACCAGGATTGGAACGAATATGTGATTAGAGCAGAAGGAGCCCGAATTCAATTGTGGCTGAATGGCATGAAGACAGTGGATTTTACTGAAGTCGACGACACCATTGAGCGAAGCGGCGTCGTCGCTTTGCAGGTCCACAGTGGTGGGCCCATGGAGGCCTGGTATAAGGATATTGTTCTGAAGGAGCTATGAACTAGACTGTTGGAATTGGTTGGCAATCGAACGGTAGAGGGATGCTTTTTCACTGTTTCCTCTCTTTTCTAGTCCTTTCGCGTGTATCGCGCATTTTTCCAAGAGCGTAGCAATAGCTTGTTCTCTGTATTCGGGTTTCAATCTCACTTTGCTTGTGAGGAGTTTATCTAGGGCTTTGATTCTGTATTCATCGAGGCCGATCTGGTTCGAAAGCTGGTCTGGATGACCTCCATTTTTTTCAATCAACGGTTCATCGACAAGGAGGACTGAGTGATGGGCAGTGATTCTAAGCCACAGGTCATAGTCTTCGCAGGCAGGCAGGGATTCGTCAAATCCGCCAAGCGAAACTAGTAGGTTTCTATCAATTACAGCCGTTGATGGTGAGATCGCACATCGGGGCAGGCAGTTTAGGAAAATTCGACCGCCCGATTTGCGATAGTCTTTAGGCACGGTTTTAGGCGTTCCTCGAAAGATCCAGGCCTCCTCAGTATGGCATACCAAGGCACCTGGGTTCTGAGACAGGGCTTCAATCTGTTTGGCGCATTTTTGCGGAAGCCACACATCGTCCGAATCGATAAAGGCTATCCATCTTGATTGGGCGGCCTCTATGCCGGTATTCCGGGCTCGGCTCACTCCAGAGTGTCTCTGGACGATCAGTCGGAGTCCTGGGTACTCCTTCTCAAGATTCTGCGTTGATCCATCCGTTGACCCATCGTCGACTACGATGATCTCGTCGGGCTGTAGCGTTTGGGCAAATATGGAATCGAGGCAGCGAGCAAGTGTTCCCGAGCGGTTGAATGTGGGAACGATGGCGGCGAGAAGCGGATTATTGGGGGCCGTTTTCAACGATGGTTGCCGTTCCCCAAAGAAGCGAATAGCGGATTGGTTGGGCCCCCAAAGAGAAACCTCCCGGTGGCGAAAGCCACCGGCATAAGGGCGATCGACAGGAGTATCCCTAGGATTCTGACCAGACTGGCCAGAAATAGATTGGCATTTAGGATGATAAGGCAACCGATCCAGAATATCAGAAGCTCGGGAGCCTGTTGAAAACCCGGGGCAAATCCGATTAGCATGCCTAGGATGGATGCGGGAAAGATGTGGAACGGAGTGGCACGTCTTCTGATGAGTTTACCGAATTTACGCGTTATAATCATAGTTCAACCTTTCTGATTCGTAAAAAGTATATTGAGCATTATTATCTTACCTGAATTGGAAATTCGGACAAGCCTCCTCTCTTGATTGATTGTGCTTAATTCTTAGTGATTTCGCTCATCTCCCACTCGCGAAAAGGTCTATTCGAAAAGGAACTTCACCTCGCCGTTTCGGATCTCCAGATGGGCGGAGAAGTCCTTCCCCGATTTCGATTTGAATCCGTCAATGACGGCAGTAGTTTTATCTTTGAGGAGACAGATCGCCGTATCTCTATCGATTTCCTTTTTGGCGATCACCTTCCAAATAGCGAAACGGCACCCCTGTCGCCAATTCCCGCAGCTATAGCTCCCTTTCCTTTCGTTGACTGGGCCGCCACAGACGGGGCAGAGTCCAATGGATGGATCGTTAGAATCGGGATTATTCGAATTGAAAATCGTGTATTCAAGTTTCCCTTCTTTGGTTAGCTTCAGCTTTGCCAAGGCACGATTTCCCTCGTGGCTGATTCCAACTGAAGAAAGGCTTTGCCGGTTCAAGAGCAACTCGCGCATCAGCGTTGGCGAGATATTAGCTCCCAGAGAATCTTCTCGGATCGCGAATGAGCATCCTTGCCGCCATTGAGAGCATCCGTATCCAGTTTTCCCCCGAATAACAGAAGCTTCGCATATTGGACAAGGCCCGAGATTCTTGAGATCAATTGTTTTTTCTGATGTTGCCGACAGAATCTCCCGAATATAGGTTTCGACCTCTTTTCTAAACTGCTGGGGATCGTACTCGCCCCTTTCCATTTTCTTTAGCCGGTATTCCCATTCGCCAGTTAGTTCGGGCGACTTTAGGCGTTCATCTTGTACGATGGCGATTAGCTGACGGCCTTTTGAGGCACTAACCAAGCTCTTACGACGTCTTTCAATGAAATCCCTCTGTATTAAGGTTTCAATTATTGATGCCCGCGTAGCGGGCGTTCCAATGCCTTGGTCTTTTAGGGCGTCTTTGAGCTCTTCGTCTTCTATGTTCTTGCCTGCGGTCTCCATAAGCTGGAGGAGACTTGCCTCGGTGAACCGTTTAGGGGGTGAAGCCTTAAACGTCTCGACCCGGGGTTTATGTAAGTATTGCTCGCCTGTTTGGAAGTCCGGAATAGGCTGCTCGGCCGAAGCCTGATTGCCTGATTTCTTTGCCGCTTTCTTCCTCTGCTTTTCGCTGGCCGGGTAGAGAGCCTGCCAGCCTGGGTCTCTTATCTGGGTCCCGCGGGCCTTGAAGGGCTCCTTTTCACAGCTCGCCTCAACCGTAGTGACTGATTTGATGCAAGGTGGATAGAATACCGCAATCAAGCGGGTCAAGATGGCGTTGTAGACCTTCTTTTCTTGATCGTTCAGTTTTTTAGGGAGCGAGTCGGTGGGTATTATAGCGTGGTGATCTGAAACCCTAGAATCATTGACGATGCGTTTGCTAAACTTGAGGTTGTCGAGTTCGAGTTTCCCAATTTCCTTTTCGCGGAAGGGAAGGAATTTTTTCAATAAGGGAGCGATCGTCGGTTGGAGATCGTTTGTTAGGTAGCGACTATCGGTTCGAGGATAAGTGATGTGCTTGTTCTCGTAAAGATTTTGGGCGATTCTCAGGGTTTCGTCCGCAGTGAGTCCGTGGCGAGTATTGAGTTCCCGCTGTAATTCTGTGAGATCGAGTAGCAATGGCGGGTTGGACTTTTCGTCTTTCTTTTCGATTGCTTCGATGATCAATTCTTTACCATCAATTTTGGATACAATTGCGGATGCATTTTTCTGGGAATCGAACTTGCCTTTGGTGTGCCGAAAGAGGCTTTCTTTAACTTTTGTATGAACTTCCCAGAAGTTTTTGGAATCGAAGGATTCAATATCCTTATCCCGCTGTACGATCATGGCGAGAATGGGCGTTTGCACGCGTCCCACGCTCAATAGTAGATTCCGTTTCCCGTACTCTACTGTGAAAAAGCGAGTGGCGTTGATGCCCACGATCCAATCAGCTTCGCTTCGGGACTTGGCAGCATAGTAGAGATTGTCGTAAGCGCTTCCTTCAGCTAGATTGGAAAAGCCATTAGCGATTGCCTTTTTGGTTAGGGAGCTGATCCAGAGACGCTTAATCGGCTTATTCTCACAATTGGACCAAGAAAGAATATATCGGAAAATCAACTCGCCCTCACGCCCGGCGTCAGTGGCGCATATAATCTCTTTCGCTTTTTTGAAAAGAGAAGAGATTGTGTCCAGTTGCTCTTGCGATGAACGTTCATCGCGGGAAGCGAGCTCGAACTTTTCGGGAATCATGGGTAGCGATGAGAGTTTCCAAGATTTCCACTCAGGTTTGTAGCCTTCTGGCTCCTTTAGTTCGACGAGGTGTCCAAATGCCCAGGTTACTGCGTATCCATTGCCCTCAAGATAGCCGCTTCGCGATTGGCTCGCTCCGAGATGTTTGGCTATGTCCCGAGCAACCGATGGCTTTTCGGCGATGACGACCTTCATGCGCAGATTGAATTAGATTATAATCTGTAACGGGTGAAAATCACTGAAATTCGCTCAGAATTACAATAGCGGCTTCGTTTTCAAACTCAACCGCATGATCCAGAGCTGTCTTACCTGTTTTGGATACAACGGTTGGATCTACTCCCTTATCGATTAGGAGCCGTATCAACTCTGGGCTACCGCTCACTGATGCTTCGTGCAGCGGTGTTCCTCCCGCATCGCTAAGGGAGTTGATCTCCGAACCGTTGTTCAGCAGGATTTCGACTAGCTCGATGCGATTCTTGGCGGCGGCAAGGTGAAGCGGCGTCCAGCCATTGTCGTCTTTGGCGGAAAGGTCAGCCCCCGCTTGGAGGACCGTCTTTGTAGATTGCGAGTCATTCCTGCTGATGGCGATGTGTAAGGCGGTTTGTCCACTATTGGTAGGCGTGTTGGGGTCTGCTTTTTGTTCTACTAGAGTGGATACGATATCTAGCTTCTTTCTCAAGATTGCTTGTTGCAGCGGAGTGTAGCTTCCCCGGCCGGGTCGGTTGAGAAGCTCTGGATCATTGGCTAGATGCCGAAGCGTGTCTTTCAAATCGCCTCGGGCGATAGCATGTTCGATTGATTGATGAACGACAATGGGAGCTATGTTCGAGTCTATGCCAGTTTCCGGAAATTCCAGCCCGGCGGTCCAGGCGATGCCATTGAGGACAAGTTTACGAGCGCCAGGGTGATTCCAATTATAATGAAAGTGGCCACCGGTATAGCCGAATCCCCGTTGGCCATCTTGGCCAATATGGGCCCAGGCTAGCGATTGTGGAGCGCCACTGGAGACGGCCTCGCGAACCGTTGGGTTTCCGGTTCTGGGACCATCTTCTCCGAGCGAAGAAAGCGGAGGGACAGTTTGGAGCAGATGAATGATGCGAGCGGAATTCGGCCTGAATTTAATGTGATAGTACCATTCATCCTCTAGCTTTAGTTCTTCGATCCCGCTATTTATCGGGTGCTTCGCGAAACGTGGCGATTCGAGGGACCAGACGGGATTAACGGACCAATTGGCCTTAAAATATCCGCCAATGGCCGTTTCCAAAAAGTCGTCCAAAGCGGGTTCACCTGGTTCAAGGGCATAATGTAATGCTGCGAAGCCCACTCCATTTTGATATAATGCGGCCAATTCGGTCGCCTTCCCACGGGCTACGTGCTTATCGTTTCCATCGGAGTATATCACAATGGCATCGGCATTTTCGAGGGTAGCTTGGTCTTCTGGCCAACCCTTGTTTACCGCCGATTCTACGGGTAGCCCACTTTCATTGAGACAGCTGGCGAGAAGCTCGCATCCGGCCGGAAATTCGTGCTTATTCCACCCATGACTGGGTTCCCCAGCGATAAATAAGAT
>DKNL01000206.1 GCA_002474325.1 Opitutales bacterium UBA7389 | reverse complement strand
AAACTACACTAATATATTGGAAGTAAGAGAGATCCCTTATCTGCGAGAGCTGAATATTGGGCACAGCATTATAAGCCGCTCAGTGACATTTGGCATAGAAGAGGCGGTTCGAACCATGAAGAGCTTGATCATTGGGGTTTGATTCGATCTCCTAAGGTTCCATGATTCTTGATTTTGCCCTCTCTCCGGGCGGACCCCTCATTGGAATCGGTATCGATATCGTTGAGATCGCCCGCATTAAAGATCTGCGAAAACGCCAAGGGGAACGATTTCTAGATCGCGTCTACACGGAAACGGAATTGCAGTACTGTATGAGGATGAGGGCTCCCGACCAGCATTTGGCGGTCCGGTTCGCCGCGAAAGAAGCGGTCACGAAAGCGTTTACGGTAGGAATTGGGGAATATTTTGACTGGAAGTCAGTAGGCGTTGTCGCTGGGGTTAGGCGTCAGCCAGAAGTAGAGCTGGACGATAAGGGACAGCGCTTTATGGATCAGATAGGGGGCGCTCGCATTCTGTTGAGCTTGTCCCATTCGGAATCAACAGCCACCGCGATCGCCGCAATCTTAGGTAAACCTCAATCAGAGGCAGAACAATAAATCCAGTCCCAGGATCATCGCTAGCTTTAAAGAATTCGCACCCGATCATGAGTTGCGAAGAGGCTGAGGCTTTCGAGTCGGAATTACTTGACTCGGGTGAGAAAGTATGGGCGGCCATGCAATCAATAGGGAGGGCATTGGCTACAGGGATTGTCGAGGAGTATCTACTGAGTAGATACGAGTCGAAAAATCTTAAGATACTGGGATTGGTTGGCAAAGGTCACAACGGAGGGGATGCCCTTCTCGCTATCGCCAATCTGGCCCGGGAAGGTCGACTGAAATCGGTGATCTTGGCATTGGCGGACTCTCGTAGCACCCTGAAGGCTAACACGCTGCGGGCTTTGGAGATTCTCGAGGGCTGTTTGGATATCGAGAATCTGCAGGTAGTCGACTGCCGGGATCTGTTGGAGAAATCCAATGGCTCAGGCTTCGGTGAGCTACTAGTGAATTGTAGCTACGATGTCTGCATCGACGGGTTATTTGGGATGCGGTTCACGCCGCCAATGCGATCGCCGGTTAAAGAAATGGTATCCGCCGTAAATCGATCCAAGCGTATTCGATTTAGGGTGGCTGTTGATATGCCTAGCGGATTTGGCGACCAGTCGGATACGGTTGTATTTCGGGCGGATGTTACTTTCGCTACAGGCGTTTTCAAGAAGCCGATAGCAGGATTGGCGAGAAGCTTTTCAACGGGCTGTATACGCTATTCGGATATAGGGTTGTTTGATGAGTTCAGAGAAAGCTCTATGCGGGTGATTGCGAGTTCGTTGCTAGATGGATTGAGGTCGAGGCGGCCCGCCAATGTGGAAAAGCGGACGTATGGCCATTTATTTATAATCGCCGGTTCTCGGAATATGCCGGGAGCTCTAATAATGAGCGTCAAGTCCGCATTGCAAAGTGGAGTTGGATTGGTCACTGTCTGTGTGCCTGAAAGCCTTGTAGCTCATTTGGCCCCTCTGGTTCCAGAAGCGATGTGGCTGCCCTGGCCGGAAACGAGGTTTGGGGGGTTAGCCCCGAGGGGCTTGGATTTGTTTGACCGAATCCAGAACAAAGCGAGCGCTATTCTAGTGGGACCTGGTATGGGCGATGATGCGGATACGGTATTACTCTTAATTGAACTTCTAAAACGTTGGTCTGGATCCACGGTGATTGATGCTGATGCTCTGCAAAAGCGAGTAATGTATTGGATACAGGGGCCATGTATTATCACTCCCCACATGGGTGAATTCAATAGAATAGCCCAATTGGGTAGCTCGATGTGCGATATTGACGAGCAAGTGAAAGCCTATGCGAGGTCTAATTCAGTTGTGGTTGCTCTGAAAGGATCAATGACGCGAATTTCTGATGGTAATAATGTATTTCTGAATACGACTGGCAATTCGGTCTTAGCGCGAGGGGGCTCTGGAGATCTGCTTGCCGGTATGACGGCGGCATTGCTAGCACAATCGCCCCAAGATCCTCTCGGCGTAGCTTGCAGAGCTGTACATTGGCACGGAAGAGCTGCAGATGTCCTGGCGGGCAGAAAAGGGCAAGTAGCCGTTGAAACAACGGACTTACTGGATTGCTATTCGGATGCCTTGATCCCGATGTATTCCAGTTAGGAATAGGAACGATACTTGCTGGGTCTAAAATGGACTCAAAGCAATAGGACCAATTTCCTTGAGCCGCCTGCTTGACGCTTTTGGACGGGATCAAGTTGCAGTCCTTTAGACAGGAGAGAGCACTTTGCGATCTGTACGTTGTATTAAAAAAACGCCGTCGATTCGATCCTCTGTTGGAATCAGCATTTCGATCGCAAGAAAGAGGGGTGGATATCGAGACATTGAGTGCCAAAGAAACTAGTGTCCTAAAGTCGTCTTCGGGCGGGAAAGTTCTGGTTGCGGATCGGATTGGCAGAAAGTTCGATCGTCCGGCCTCTGAGGTCTCGTCGGCCCTGTTGTTGCTTGAGCTAAAAGGCTATTTCGCCAAACGTTTGGATAGCTCTTTTGAAGCCGTGTCGACTTTTCGATAACAGGAAAATCGGCGACTCGGGCATCAGCCTGGAGGCCAATTCATTTTCCTGCCTCCAAGGAGATGAACATGTAGATGAGGAACTGCTTCCCCTCCGTCAGGACCGTTGTTTATGACGATTCTGTACCCATTATCTAATTGCAATTTTTTCGCGACTTTGCTCGCGACCAAGATCAGGTGGCCGAGCAATTCTTGCGCTGAGCCCGGGGCCTCTCCAACTCTCTGTATGGGTTCTTTGGGTATCACTAAGACATGGGTAGGTGCTTGAGGATCGATGTCTCGGATCGCCATGCAAAGATCATCTTCATGCTCGAAATTGCCTGGTATTTCCCTATCGGCGATCTTCTGGAAAAGCGTTTTTTCGGAATTCATGGATTTGCTAGATTAGCGATTAGCTGCGATTGTTCGCCAAACCTATGGAACGGCTAAAAGATGATCAGAGACAATTTTGATGAAGGTCGTGAACGTTGGCTGCAAAAATCGCGGGCGAAGCGAATGGCATCTTCATAGTCTCTTTTGCGAGTTGGCGACCAGCGACAACCTTTCGGGCAAATAGCCTCTTTGAGGCCAGTCAAGACGACGAGTCCTGAATCGAATTTGCAAATTCGTTTTAGGGCCGATAGGAGATTCTCCCTAAATTCCAGCATTGAAAATGGGGCTTGCGGCAATTGAGCGGGCACAAGCTCTATCCCAGCGGAAGGCCGATCGTTCTCCAGTTCCAAAACCAATTCTTGTGCCCTTGAAATGAATGGCTCGGGAGAAATGGCGGAATTTTCCGGGAAGGATGCTTCTATGGAATCCTTGATTTGACGGGCGAGATAGAGATCGCCCCGAACTGTTTTGGGAAAGAGCGAGCAGACTACCTGTAATTTTGAAATTTCCCCAGGATTGTATTTGCTCATAAGATGGGTTGTTTGGATAAGGATCCAATTTCGTCCATGAACTCTTCAAGATTGCGAAAATCCTTATAGACGCTGGCGAAGCGGATGTAGGCGATCGGATCTATGTTCTTCAAGTTCTCCAGCACCTTCTCGCCTACTGCCGAAGAGGGAATTTCCATACCGAATTCGTTTTCCAGCTCGTCGATCATATCTTCGACCAGTATATTGATCTGCTCGGCATCCACTGGCCGCTTTTGGCAGGCTCTGCGCAAGCTGTTGACGATCTTGCTCTTATCGAAGTCTTGCCGTCTTCCGTCTCGCTTTAATACGTATAGATTTTCTCGGAGAATCTTCTCAATCGTCGAATAGCGATATCCGCAGTTCATGCATTCGCGCCGGCGCCGTATGGTCGAACCGTCCTTGCTAATTCGAGAATCGACTACCTTATCAAGTTCTGATGCGCACTTTGGGCATCTCATAATGGGCTATGTTGTAAGGAAATTTTCCAAAATAGCCATACCGTTTTCGGTGGCGATAGACTCGGGATGGAATTGAACCCCCCAGATGGGAAGATCCACGTGGCGGCAACCCATAATCTCGCCTTGTTCGGTGCTGGCGATAACCCGAAGTTCTTCGGGAACGGTCTGCGGATCAACAATAAGAGAATGATACCGAGCTACCTGGAATTCACTGGGAAGACCATCAAATAGCTGATCGCCGTTCGTCTGGACCTTGGAAGTCTTTCCGTGCATCAGTTGATCTGCACGAACGATGCTCGCCCCGAAATGCTGAGCGATGGATTGATGGCCCAAGCAGACGCCTAAGATAGGTATATTTCCAGCGAACGCTTCTATCAAAGGGATGCTGATTCCGGCTTCGTTTGGCGTACAAGGTCCGGGTGAAATCAGAAGGCGCTCGGGATCAAGGGCACGTGCCCCTTCAATGGTGATTTTATCATTCCTGAAGATCTGTTGTTCGATCCCCAGCTTGCCAAAGTACTGGACGAGATTGTAGGTAAACGAATCGTAGTTGTCGATTACGAGTAGCATCGGGATTGGCGGAGTTTAAATAGGGCCTGTGAACGCGGGTCAAGGAAGGGTTTCCCGTTATTTTGAAGCGATGCAAATATGGTTAGCTAAGGGTTGAAATCGTGTGGTGAGTAGTTCCTGCTGTTTTTGCAGTATTCTTAGATGTCGAAAGTTTTCAGAATAGTCGGATCCGATGCCCAGAGTTCAGCGAGAACAGGTCTATTAACGACCCGTCACGGGGAAATTGAGACGCCCATTTTCATGCCGGTTGGCACGCAGGGAACAGTAAAGGGCATGACTCCCATTCAATTGGAAGAGATTGGCTCTCAGATAATTCTCGGTAATACTTACCACCTGAATTTGCGTCCAGGATCCGAGGTGATCCGCGACTTTGGTGGCTTACACGCATTCATGGGTTGGGATGGGCCGATACTTACGGATAGCGGAGGATTCCAAGCTTTTAGCTTGGCCGAACTGAGCAATATTTCGGACGATGGGATTTCCTTCCGATCCCACTTGGATGGATCGAAAGTCTTCTTAGGACCGATAGAGGTAATGACTATTCAGGCAAATCTCGGCTCTGATATCGCTATGGTGGTAGACGAGTGTCCACCTTGGCCCTGCGAAAAGGAAGATTGCCGTAAGGCGGTCGATCGTACGTCGAAATGGGCCCGTTCCTGTCGGGATGTGGCTGATGAATTGGGGATGTTGGAATCAGGCAACCTAGTATTCGCCATTGTACAGGGTTCCTCGTACCAAGACTTGCGCCGTCAATCGGCCTTGGAATTAACTAGTATGGCCTTCTCTGGATACGCAATCGGCGGAGTGAGTGTCGGTGAGCCAGAGGAGGAAATGCTCTACCAAGTCGGAGCGACCGCTCCATATCTTCCATTGGACAAGCCTCGCTACGCCATGGGCCTGGGAACGCCCCCACAAATGCTCAAAATGATCGCCTTGGGGGTAGATATGTTCGACTGTGTTCTTCCTTCCCGAGTTGCTAGAAATGGAGCGTTTTTCACTCGCCGGGGAATGAAGAATATTCGCAATGCTCAATTTTCCGAAGATCCTAATCCGCTGGAATCCGAGCTAGATAACTATACTTGTCGGCGCTTTTCGAGAGCCTACCTTCGTCATTTGATCATGGCCAAGGAGATTCTAGGCTGCACCTTGCTCACCATACACAATTTGCATTTCTACCTGGATCTCATGCGAGAGGCTCGATCGCGCATTGCTCAAGGGGATTTTATGAAGTGGAGCCAAGCGTGGATTGAGGAATACGAAGCAGGTGATCGATAGGTCGTATCGCATTCGGATCGAGTGTTCAGTTAAATTAACGCATCGTTGACAATATTGGTCTTGGAATTCCGAGCGGAGGTTGAACTCTCGGAGAATGCGCGTACTCATAACTGGTGGGGCTGGTTTTTTAGGAAGCCATTTGGCGGATAAGCTAGTAGATCGAGGAGACGACGTTATCTGCCTGGACAACTTATTTACCGGGTCCAAACGAAACATTGCCCATCTTCTGAATGCCCCGAATTTCGAGTTTATGCGGCATGATGTTATCGACCCTTTCAAGGTTGAGGTAGACCGTATTTACAACCTGGCTTGCCCAGCTTCCCCTATCCATTACCAGTACAATGCCATCAAGACGATCAAGACTTCGGTTATGGGAGCCATCAATTGCCTGGGCTTGGCCAAGCGGGTTAATGCTAGAGTTTTTCAAGCTTCGACGTCGGAGATTTATGGCGACCCTGACTTGCATCCGCAGCCTGAGTCTTATTGGGGAAACGTAAATCCCATAGGCATCCGCTCTTGCTATGATGAAGGAAAGCGTTGCGCGGAAACGCTATTTTTCGATTATCATCGGCAGAATGCAGTGGATATTCGCATCGCCCGGATATTCAATACTCACGGTCCCAGAATGTCGCCCGAAGATGGCCGCGTTGTCTCCAATTTTATCGTACAAGCATTGAAGGGCGAAGATCTAACCATTTTTGGGGATGGGATGCAAACCCGATCCTTTTGCTACTATAGTGATTTGATCGAAGGGTTCGTTCGACTTATGGAGCAGGATCGGACAATCGGCCCAGTTAATTTGGGTAACCCGGGCGAGTTCACGATGCTCGAGTTAGCGGAGAATGTAATTAAATTGACGAAAACAAAGGCTAAGATTGTATTCAAGCATCTGCCCCAAGACGACCCGAAGCAGAGGAAACCGGATATAGAAATTGCCAAAAGTAAATTGAATTGGGAGCCAACCGTGCCGCTTGAAGAAGGGCTCAAGGAAACAATAGCTTACTTCAAAGAGCTCCTGGAGCTTTAGGCAGCCTTTTCTAAGGAATCGTTTGAAGGGCTAGTTGTTTATTTCTAGAAAAAGTCGAATCGATGAAAGCCCAGAATTACTTCGGGAAACTTCCATCCAGCCAAAATGCGGTGGACCTTTTTGAGGGGCAGTGGTTTTCTAAGTTGCCTGAAAAGGTGGGCGCTGAAACGGGAGGAATAGGCAAGCTTTTTGATGATGAGAGGATTCATTGGGCCTCTTCAAAGTTAGGTGGGTTTCAGGAAAAAAACATCTTGGAGCTCGGACCGCTGGAAGGTTGCCACTCTGCGATGCTTGAAACTGTTGGGGCAACGTCGATTCTATCAATCGAAGCGAATTCCGACGCATACCTAAGATGCTTGTTGGTCAAGGAGCTGTTGGATCTCCATGTGGCCAGATTTTTATTGGGTGACTTCCTCGATTATCTGCGTACGGCGCCGGGAGTTTTCGACGTCGGCCTAGCGTGCGGGGTGCTGTACCACATGAAAAATCCTGTTGAATTGATTGAGCTGCTCTCGCAGCGGGTAGGCTCGCTGTTTGTTTGGACCCATTTCTTTGATGAATCCGTTATAAAGGAAAACTCTATTGTTAGAGAGAAGTTTTCTGGATCGTGGGAAGCGACACATTCTGGGTTCACTCATAAGCTACACGCGTACGGCTACGGAGATGCCCTCGATTGGAAAGGATTTTGCGGGGGTGGAAGCGGATCCTGTAATTGGATGGAAAAAGCGGAGCTATTGGACGCCTTCGAACACTTTGGATTTCGAATCGCAGGAGAGCGATTGGAGATGGAACATCCGAACGGTCCGGCAATATGGCTCTCCCTTGTGAACTCTAAATTGTAGCCAATCAGTGCCGAAATGCTCTCTTTAGCCTAGCCTTTCTAGAATCCAGAACCTTTTCGTTGCCAGGCGGTCACCTATTCGCTACGCGGAGATGTTTTTATTAAAGCAACGAGTATGCTCTCATCTATTTTTAAGAAATTTGCCGGACGAGCCAATAAGAAATGGCTCAAGTCATGCCAGTCTATCGTTGGTCGGATCAATGAGTTGGAATCTGGTTATCAATCGTTGAGCGACGATGAGCTGAAGGCCCACACCTCCCAATTCAAGGCACGAATCCAAGAGGGGGAAACGCTCGATGACCTCCTGCCCGAAGCATTCGCGACCGTCAAGAGCGCGGCTAGGCGGCTTGTAGGATCCAAATTCTCGGTTATTGGGCAGGATATTGAATGGGATATGATCCATTACGATGTTCAACTGATAGGTGGAATGGCATTGCATCAAGGGCGTATCGCTGAAATGGCTACGGGTGAGGGTAAAACCCTTGTATCCACATTGCCGATATATCTAAACGCATTAAGTAGTAGGAATGTCCAGCTGGTTACGGTTAATGAGTATTTGGCTCAACGGGACTCGGAATGGATGGGGTGCTTACTGTCCTATCTAGGCTTGTCTGTCGGGTGCATAAAAAACCAGATGCCCCCTGAGCAAAAAAGGAAAATGTACGGTTGCGACGTCACCTATGGTACGGCCTCCGAATTCGGGTTCGACTATCTCAGGGACAATGGGATGGCCCATAGCGCGGAAGAGCAAGTTCAGAGAGATCACTACTATGTTATTATCGACGAAGTTGATTCGATCCTCATCGACGAAGCTAGAACTCCGCTAATCATCTCCGGGCCGGCTCCTATTCAACGGGAACAGCCGTACACGAAGATGAAAAGCGGTATCCAAAGACTGGTTTCCAAACAGGTATCCTTTTGCAATAAGCTAGCCAACGCCGCGAAAGCCGAATTTGAGAAAGAGGAGGAATCCGCAATCGAGGATGGTGCGGATGAGCTCGATCCGTTAGCCGATTTGCTATTGGTCAAACTAGGAGCCCCGAAAAACAAGACGTTCATGAGGCTAATGGAGCGAGGCGACATTCGGAGCGAGTTCGACAAGTTCGAAACGGAGATGCACGGTGACTTGAACAAGGACCGCATGTATGCACTTAAGGAGCGGCTTTTCTACACGATCGACGAAAAGCAGCGCCAGGCGGATTTGACGGAAAAGGGTAGGGTGGAGCTAAGACCCGATGATCCGGATGGATTCATGTTGCCTGATTTAGCAACCAAGTTCAGCGAGCTGGACAAAAATACATCACTGTCACAGGAGGAAAAAGATGCTATCAAGCTCAAGGAGCAAGAAAAGCTCGAAGAGGTTGGCGAAGACATTCATGCCATTAGCCAACTTTTGAGGGCCTATTCGCTTTATGAGAAGGACGTCGAATACGTCGTTCAAGGCGGCAAGGTGGTGATCGTCGATGAGAACACGGGTCGCGTGATGCCAGGTAGAAGGTGGGGCGACGGTCTTCATCAAGCGGTCGAGGCTAAGGAGAATGTCACGGTTGAGCGGGAATCCCGTACATACGCTACGATCACGGTCCAGAACTATTTTCGGATGTACGATAAGTTAGCGGGCATGACGGGTACGGCCGAGACGGAAGCCACCGAGTTCCACGATATCTACAAACTAAATGTCGCCATTATTCCAACGAATGAGCCTTGTATCCGCGTCGACGAAAATGACGTGATTTTCAAATCGCGCCGCGAGAAGTACAATGCGGCTATTGAGGATATCGAAGAGGCTAACAAGAAGGGGCAACCTGTTCTTGTCGGAACGGTTTCAGTGGAGGCTTCAGAATTATTGAGCCGGATGCTGCGAAGAAAGAACATCCCCCACAACGTTCTCAATGCCAAGTATCATCAGCAAGAAGCCGAGATTGTAGCTAGAGCTGGTATCCGAGGAGCAGTGACAATCGCGACAAACATGGCTGGCCGAGGGACGGATATAAAACTGGGCGACGGCGTTAAAGATAAAGGCGGCCTGCTTGTCGTTGGCACGGAAAGACATGAATCGCGGCGTATCGATCGACAATTGCGCGGGCGTTGTTCACGCCAGGGCGATCCGGGACGATCAAAGTTCTTTATTTCGCTCGAGGATGACCTAATGCGATTGTTCGCTAACTCCGGCCCGATGTCGAAGATTCTTCAAAATTCAATGGAGGAAGGGGAACCATTGGAGCATCCGTTACTCAATCGCTCTATCGAGACTGCTCAAAAGAAGGTTGAGCAGCAGAATTATTCTATTCGCAAGCGTTTGCTGCAATACGACGACGTTCTGAACAAGCAGCGGGAGATCATCTATGGCATTCGGAATGAAGCTCTCCATAGCGAGGATCCGAGCCAGACAATATTCGAGCTTGTCGAGGAGGAATTTGTCGAGCGTTTGGAATCCGAATCTGGCGAAAGTGAAGCCGGAAGTTATTCAGGATTTGTAACTTGGTTGAATTCCCATTTCCCGATTGGATTAAGGGAAGAGGATTTCGATGGCTTAGCTCTTGAGGCGATTCTTGATCTCGCACTCGAGAAGGTTCGGGAAGCTTATCGCATTAAGAAGACCGCTGAAAATGAAGAGGCGTTGGTCCATCTGGAGAGATTTATTCTGCTTAACTCGATCGATGGTCGTTGGCAGGAGCATTTAACCGAGATGGAGGAATTGCGTCGTAGCGTCTCTTTAAGAAGCTATGGACAGAAGGATCCGCTTAGCGAATACAAGAACGAAGCATACACCTACTTTCATGAACTCGTCGGCATGATTCGTACTCAGCTTTGTTCGCGTCTCTTCCGAACTGCGACAAACATGGTCGCCATAGAAAACGTGAAAACGATGTTGGCTCGTCAAGCTGTCGCTAGAGGACCGGGGGATCTCGCACCTACGAGCAGGGGTCCAGAAATGGCTCGGGGCAATGAAGTATCCTTGCCAAAAGTCGCGGTCAAGCGGACGGCTCCCAAGGTGGGTCGAAACGATCCTTGCCCTTGCGGCAGCGGCAAAAAATACAAGCGCTGCTGTGGCAGGTGAGTTGCTTCTCCGTCTTCTCGAAACTGCTCGCCCTTCAATTTTCGCTGCCTACGGCCATTTCAGATTTGGTTTAAAAGTTGAAACTAGAGGCTTGATTCGATCGTATTATAGGCGTTTCCTCTGGGTAAGCCTAAAAACTCTTTAGCCATTAAGTACATTCTTACATCCTCTAGGCTTTTTATAGCCGCTATCGCCTCTATGGAGGTATTGAGTTCTTCAGTCAAAGCTCAGGAAGTGTACTCCCAAATAGTTGGGGCGATTTCCATCGATTTGCCTGCAGAAAGCGATGTTATCGTGGCCTTTCCATTCAAGCAATCAGCTGAATTCAGGGGTGTCCTGGAGTCGGCCTCAGAGAATGGATCGGTAACCTTAACCGTGGCCGCCGATTCTTTGACAAGCGGAGCATTTGACAGTGAGTCCGGTGTTCCTACCCACTACGCGGTAGTCGAGACCGGAGTTCAGAAGGGCGTGCATTTAGGTGTCGCCTCGAATACGGCCTCGACGATCGAGGTTATCGGTGGAACGAGCACGGGACTGGCAAACGGAGATGAGATTGCGGTTTATCCGCACTGGACTTTGAGTTCGGCCTTTCCCCTAGGGGTCGCGAATGAGGATGATAGTGAGCCTGGAGTGAGGAAAATCGAGCTGATCGTTCCTAAAGCGAAATCCGAAGCGGGCGACATGATCCCTGAGGGGATTTTCTACTTCTCCGGAGGTAGCTGGCGTAAGGTTGAGGCTGGAATCGATGCTGTTGTGGATAGCACGGTTCTTTACCCAGGCCGTGCTATGGTTATCCGTAACAATGATGCGGTAGCCAAAAAAGCCCTGTTTTTTGGCGAAGTGATTGACGCTCCCATTGCTATTCCTCTTGGCGAGTCTGACGCGTACGCTTCCGACAACTTCGTCGGGCTGAATCGTCCTTTAGCGATTACCTTGAATGAGCTTGGACTCAAGGGCGGTAGTATATTCGAGGAAACGACCGACCCCGCGAATCCTAACGATTTGCTGCTCGTTTATTCCTTAACGGCTACTGGTAAAAACAAAAAACCGGTAGCTGAGTATTATTATTATAACGGAGCATGGCGCGAGGTGAGTGCTGGGGCTTCGGTTGATAAGGGGACCGATACGGTCGAGCCGGGTATGGGCTTGGCGGTTCGCAAAGTGAAAGTTGATTCGAATCCAGAGGATACTAGCTGGGTCAATGAATGGAGCCTGCCGCAATGAAACTTACTGAGCTGATATTAACTGCAGCCATCGCGGCTGGTTTCGCTGCCAATTCGTTTGGGTCGGTGTTCTTCTCTATTGACTTGGGAAATCTGAAAGATGAAAATGGAGGCTCACTTATTGGAGAGGGGATGCTTTATCTTGTTGCCTCCACCGATGATGACACCTTTTCGCTGCCACTAAGTGGATCGATCGTCGTTGGTGGCAGCGACGATGAAATCGTAGCGACCTGGGATTTGTCGGTGGAATCCTCTACCGGTGGCGAATACATTGTTACTTCCGGAGCGGTGCCCTTCGGAGATGATTGGGAAGCGGGTAATGATTTGGCGATCCTTTGGTTTCCAAACCTAACGGTGGCTAATCAGGTCCCCTCAGCTGGCGAGCCTTATGGCTTTTATCGAAACACATCCGACAGTGGAGTTGGAGATGTTTGGAAAATGCCAGAGAATGGCACGCTATTGCACAGCCTCAAGTTCTTTCCAGATGTCACCAATCCCTTAGTTGACTCTGGGAACGTACCCTCTGTCGTGTCTTCAGCAGGGTTCGTGGCCGGAGAATCCGCGGGATCGCCTACACCGCCGACCGATGTTGCTACTAACGAGAATAATCCAGGAACAGTTAATTTCAACTGGGTGGGAGCAACTGTTCCCGGTGGAGGCTACCGAATCGAAAGAAAATTGGCGGGGGGATCTGATTGGACTGTTCTGGGGACTGTTGGAAGCGGGGCGACTTCGTTCGATGATGACACTGTTGGCCGTGGCAAAGACTACGATTATAGGCTCGTAGCTATCAACGGATTCGATTCGGTTATGAGCTCCAGTTCCCAAATCCAGTCCCTGCGCTCAAGTTTGGCGAATATTGCTACTCGGGGTAGGATTGGAAGCGGAGCCGAAGCTCTCATCCTTGGTTTCGTTATCGAAGGAACCGGGCCGATAGATATTCTGGCGACCGCTAAAGGGCCTGACCTCGCCAACGTAGGAATTTTAAATTTCGCATTGGACCCAACCATTAGTCTTTTCCCGTTTGGGGCTACAGAGCCGGATGCTCAAAGTGATGACTGGGGAGCGGACGCGGCTGCAATTAGTGATTTTGTAGATCGATCATTCGCTCAAGCTATTGTCGATGATACATCGAAAGATGCAGCATTTGCATTCAGCCCTGAGGGTACGCAGCTTTTCACCGCTATTGTAAATGATAACGAAAATGCTAATGGTGTAGGATTGGTGGAAGTATTCGATGCGAGCGGTACGTCCCGTAACGGAGTTGCTCCTAATGATGCTACAAATCGATTGGTCAACGTAGCGACTCGAGGCTTCGTGGGGACGGGTACTGATGTATTGATCGCCGGCTTTATCGTTGATGGGGCGGTTGACTCGAAACTCTTGCTAAGAGGACTGGGGCCATCGATCGCAGGCTTATCAGGTACCCTAGAAGATCCGACAATCACGTTATTTCGTACCGACTTTACCCAGCCTGGTTTCCCGCAAGTAGAAGTCGCGACAAACGATGATTGGGAGGACGATCCAGCCAAGCTCGATGAAATCATCGCTGTCTCCAATGATGTAGGTGCTGCGGTACTCAACTCAGGATCTAAGGACTCGATTCTTCTAGTCGACGCTATACCGGGACTTTACAGTTTTGTATTGTCTGGGGTGAGTGATGGAACGGGAATCGGCCTTGTTGAGGTGTTCTTGGCAGACTAACAGAGCGGCCATCCAATTTATTCAAACCCGGTTTGTCCATTTTGCTGCTGGGTTTTTCTCTGACCTAATCTCATTTATGGAATTGGAGTGTTATAGGTTCAATTATATGTTAATCTTCATTTCCCAGGGGAAAAGAGTTCATATCGAGGGTTCAATTTCAAAGATGGGCCCTGAATGAGGTCCTCAGTTATTATTCCCGTTCACAATGAAGTGGATACTCTTTCTTCGTTGGTTTGGGCAGTGAAAAGTAGCGGTGTTTCTGATCTGCAGCTATCCTGCTCGAAAGTTAGATGAGATCTTAGATTCTGTTAAACTATGAAGGCCGTAACAGAATACTTGTATAGGTTTTTAAGTCGACTGCCTCCGAAGACACGAGATAAGGGAATTGTTTCACGGGCCCGCAATAGACTT
>DKNL01000208.1:2987-4434 GCA_002474325.1 Opitutales bacterium UBA7389 | reverse complement strand
AATGACCCAGCTAAGTGGGCTGCCAAGCGAAGTGAAACTTACTGGCTTCAGTGCGTGGCCCCATCCAACGGACCTCGTCTTCAAGGCTGGGCAGACATGCATACGCTCATTAGAAATATGGATACTGCGGGCATTGAAAAGGCGATTGTTGTCGGATGGTATTGGGAACATTCTGAAGTTTGCCTGGAGAACATTTCCTGGCAACAAGACTGGCTACAAAGGCACCCTGATCGCCTTATGACCTTCGCACCATTTAACGCCAAAGGGGGACGGGAAGCGATCGAATCAATCAAGAAAGCCTTCAATCTGGGCTTTACAGGCATCGGCGAGCTCAATCCGCCAGCCCAGGGATACACCTATGATCACGAGTCTCTCCTGGACGCAATCGCCCTCGCGGGATCTCGCGGGAAATGGGTCAATTTCCACGTTACGGATCCAGACACGAGAGACTACCCCGGAAAGATCGATACGCCCATCGATCGACTGATCGATCTGGCTAACGATTTTCCGGACACCCGTTTTATCCTCTCTCACCTTGGCGGCATGATGCAACTCGACAGGATAGCAGAATCTGCGAACGTGTACTTGGACACAGCAGCAATCCCCCTTCTTTACGATTCGAATATCTACAAATCGGCGGTCGAACAGATGGGAGCTGAACGCATTTTATTCGGCTCTGACTACCCATTAAGAACCTTCCCAAAATCGCAAACGGAGCCAGAGTTCGTTTCCCATATCGACCAAATCCAAAATTCCTCACTGAGCGACCAGAATAAGGCGCTCATCCTAGGAGGGAATTTCACCCGACTATTCGCCTCGGATGAGATCGTTGAATAATCAAAACATTCCGTTTTCCTATCTGATGGTAATTGAGATTTTTCAACCATGATTCGACTAATTAGAGAGTGTTCAACAAATCCAAAACTTGTGGGGGCGCAGCAATTAGCGACCCTACATCAATAAACCCGATTTCATCTACCTATTGAACACTCTCTACGAACACCTACCACAGCTAGCTGATGATTGATTAGATTTCGACCCATGCATATAGACGAGCGTTTGCAGAAATACCTTTCCAAAGATCCGGCAATCCCCGAATCCGCATATATCGCTGAAGGGGCCGTCGTAATCGGCGACACCACTCTAGGCGAACAATCAAGCATCTGGCCTGGCTGCGTGGTTAGAGCCGATATCAATTCCATCGTGATCGGCGATCGAACGAATATCCAAGATGGATCAATCCTCCATCTGGCAGACGATTACGGAGTCTCCATCGGAAATGACGTGACCGTGGGACATGGAGCCATCATCCATGCATGCGAAATCGAGGATGAGTGCCTCATCGGCATGGGAGCGACCATCATGGACGGATCGGTGATCGGCAGAAATAGCATCATCGGTGCTGGAGCTCTTGTCACTGGTAGTACCCGGATCCCGCCTGGATCGC
>DKNL01000208.1:0-2692 GCA_002474325.1 Opitutales bacterium UBA7389 | reverse complement strand
GTACCCGGATCCCGCCTGGATCGCTAGCAATGGGGTCCCCTGCCACCATCGTTCGCTCGCTGAGCGAATCGGAGCAGTCATCTATCAAAAAGTGGGCTTTGAAGTACGTATCGGTCGCCGCCGCCCACAAGCGGAAATTTCTATCGTAACAGCGCTTCACTAGAAAATCGACTCTCGAGACTTGAAGAATCGAGCGAAGATTCCTATCGCGACCAAGAGCCCCCAAGAAACGGCGACGAACCAATCTCCGTGAAGCGTGTAGAACGTTTCTTTCCCTTTCCATCGCTTGTCGCGATCGATTTCCCAGGTCGCGCCTCCTGAAAACCAAATCCGCCCATTTTCGTCGAGCAGCTCGTCGCGAACATTACCGTATTCGTCTATCCAACCCGACCAGCCGTCATTGCCTACCCGATACACGACTCTTCTATTCTCGACTGCCCGCAAGACGGAGTGCGCCATGTGCTGAAATGAGGCGGCGCTTTTCCCATACCAGGCACTATTGGTAGCAACAAAAAGAATCGCCGCTCCCTTCAATGTCGATTCGCGGGCCAAACCCGGAAATACATCTTCGTAGCAGATCAGAGAGCCCACCTGAATTGTCCGCCCCTCCATCGACAAGGGGAGCAAAGCCTCGTCTTCACCCGAATAGAGGTCCCCTTCAATAGGCACGAACTTCTCAATCCATGGCCAGAGATTGCGCAGAGGAATGTACTCGCCGAAAGGAACCAGATGACGCTTTGAATAGTACTTTGGATACATACCCCACTTCGGGCGGATCAAATAGACTCCATTTTTCCAAACTTCCTCGGATTCCGCTACCAGAGCCCCAGCGAAAATCGGCGTTTCCGCCTGCGTTGCCACCCTCTCCGCCCAAGCCCTCATTGCAGGATCGCCTTTGATCGGATAAGGCAAGGTCGCTTCTGGCCAAAAAATGACATCCGGGTGCATCGGAACTAGGCGCAGGGTGTTTCTCTCAATCCGATTCAGTATGCTCTGGCTCATGGAGGGATCCCACTTCTCGCTCTGGGGAATTGCCGGCTGCATAGCTGCAGCTCGAAAAAGCGGCTCCCTTTCCTGACCCTTTATGTCGTGGATCTGAAGAAAGGTTAGGCTAACGAATACGAGCAGCGCCATATAGAATTCCGGGCAAAAGGTCTTTGCTTTGGTTCGAGCGTAATCGACAATCCTAAATCCATAGGACGCGATTCCTGCATTTAGCAAAACCAGGGAAAACGATATTCCCCAGGCTCCTAGAAACGTCGCACTCTGCAACATTATCGGCCGACTCCACTGGCTCGCTGACAATGGAAGCCACGGGAATCCTGTAAATATCCATCCGCGTATATGCTCGATCACTACCCACAAAGCCGCCGCGCCGACCGCGTAAGGAACACCCAGCCATGGTCCTTTCCCCGACAACCGACGGCTCAACCAGGAGGTTCCTAGGCACCATAGCATGAAATGGGCTCCAACGATGCCGGAAAGGAGAATCGTTCCCAACCACGTTACATGGCGCAGCCATATAACTAGGACAAACCAGGCAATCCAGCCAGCCGCCAAGCCGGCATAAGCGACTTGACGGTATGATGGCTTAAGCCGCAACCAAAGCAGAAAAGGTGTCAATAAGAGGAATCCTGCTTCCGGATAATCGAAAGGCGGAAAGGCAACAATATACAAAACCACCGTCAACCCAATCGCCGCCGCTTGCCCTATCAGAAAGCGGCGCTCAGCAAGCCCTTTGGCGATCGCGCTGATCCACATCAATCGACAAAGCAGGCCAAATCCCGTAGCCATAGCAAGTTCTTACTAATAATATCTGCCTATCTAGGACGCAATTACGGATAACCCAAATGACGGGATCGATATTGGACTTGCTTGGCCAGAGTGCATAATCAAGTGCCCTATCGCTTGACGAACGGCTGTTCCCGGCAACAATTAAGCTATGGCTACAAACATATACGAGACCATTCCAATTTCTCCAGACGAGACACCAAAACGCTTCGAGATCTACCAACGCATGAAGGATGCTCCTCTATCCAAGCATCCCAAAAGCGGCGTTCCAGTCAAAAGAGTGATCCCAGGTAGCTACGGGTTTAATGTGAGCGGTAGCGAGACCTCAACTCCGGCACCTTCGAGCAGTTGCTGTTACCAAGGAGGTTACGGCTGCTTTCCCAACTAGCGTGGTGCAAAACCAGTCGAACGATTCCAATCGAAAACGGATCTGCCTCGTTGAGCCATTTTTTACTGGCTCGCATCGCCGCTGGGCCGAGGAACTAGCTCGGCGATCCCGACACGATATCCGCATTCTCTCCTTGCCCGGCCGCCATTGGAAGTGGCGCATGCATGGCGGTGCCATTACGCTAGCCAACGCGTTTCTCGAGCAGGACGAGCCGTTCTCGGCAATCCTAGCTAGCGACATGCTTGACCTTCCCGTTTTTCTTTCCCGGATTCGCGAACGCCATTCTTCCATTCCAGCAGGAATCTATTTTCATGAAAACCAACTAGCATACCCTTGGTCCCCGAGAGA
Organism: Opitutales bacterium UBA7389; assembly: GCA_002474325.1. Taxonomy (GTDB): domain Bacteria; phylum Verrucomicrobiota; class Verrucomicrobiia; order Opitutales; family Opitutaceae; genus Pelagisphaera. The sequence continues at coordinate 165 of DKNL01000208.1, read as the reverse complement.
TGGAGACAAGAAACGTGGGCTAGATCTTCACTATTCATTCTTGAACTACACCAGTGCTCTGGTAGCGAATGCCGTATTCTTCAATTCCAACTTTCACCGAAAGCGTTTCATATCGGATTTGCCGGATTTCCTAAAACGCTATCCTGATAATCAAAATTTGGATAC
>DKNL01000332.1:12739-14507 GCA_002474325.1 Opitutales bacterium UBA7389 | reverse complement strand
TTCGACAATGGCGTCATGGAAAGGATTCTGAGCTGCGAAGTTGGAAAATCCAATCCACGGTGCGGTTGTCGGGTAGGGTTTCGAATTGCTATTGGAGGTAGATGGTTTAGCAAGGCCTGCATGATGTTTTGGCGTAGGCTACCTATGGAACCTTCGATGCGTGTAGCCGTATTTGGGTTGGCTATCTTGCCAACCGGATTGGCTCAATCCTATGTAATTGAAGAAGAACTCCCTTACTATTTGGAGGAAGTGAGAACCAAGGTTGCCTATATCAGAGAAAGGTGCGTTTTGGATCTGTATTATCCGGATAGTAGGAATGAATTTCCAACGATCGTCTAGTTTAACGGGGGTGGATTGAAGAACGGAAATAAATCGATCCCTGAAGAAAAGGCCTACATGATGAGGATGATGCTTGTGGCTGGCCACCAGCATACTCGTCTGTTCGAGTTGGATGGTCATGGTCACGCACCGAAAGAGCCTGCTTATCCTCTGATTTCAAAAGAAGCCAAGCGGATTCTCGAGATTATAGAAAATTAGAGACGGAAAATAATCGAAATATAGAAACTATGCTTAAGACATTAATATGGATCCGAATTAAGCGACCAGCGGCGATAGGAGCAATCTTGCTTGTTGCGTTGATTGGAGGTACGTCAATTCTAAGCGGACAAGCCCAAAGCTGGCCGAATATTGTATTCATTTTCACTGACGATCACGCTGTACAGTCTATCGGGGCCTATGGCTCTACGATCAACGAAACGCCTCATATCGATCGGCTGGCGCAAGAAGGGGGGATATTCCTGAATTCCTTTTGCTCTAACTCGATTTGCGGACCTTCCCGAGCATCGGTGCTAACCGGCAAGCATAGCCATAAGAATGGGTTCTACACAAACGCCCGCGGCGCTCGCTTCGATGGATCCCAGATGACATTTCCGAAATTGCTTCAGGAGGCAGGCTACGCGACTGCGTTGATCGGCAAGTGGCACCTGAACTCGGATCCCACGGGTTTCGATCATTGGGAGATCCTGCCTGGGCAGGGGAGCTACTACAATCCAGACCTCTACACGAGCGAAGGAAGGGAAAATAGCAAACGCTACGAAGGCTACGTCACGGACATCACCGTGGATTTGAGCCTTGAATGGCTGGACGAGCGCGATCCTGACAAGCCCTTTCTATTAATGTGTCAACAGAAGGCTCCGCACCGAACATGGGCTCCTAACCTAAAGCATCTATACAATTACGACAGCTCTCCAGTTTCCGAACCGCCCACGCTTTTCGACAACTGGTTGGGCCGCAGCGAAACGTTGGCGAGCAATGCTATGTCGATTAAGGACCACTTTATTTACCAATGGGATATGAAATTTCAGGATCGCGTGCCTTTCGCCAAAGACTTCGAAAGCCGGCTCGACGAGCCAGAACGCAAGAGAATGAACCCTCGGCAAAAAGCAGCTTGGGACGCCTATTTCGAGCCCCGAAATCAGGTCTTTCTCGCATCCCCCCCAGTCGGCAAAGAGCTAATTCTCTGGAAATACCAGAGGTACATAAAAAACTATCTTCGCTGTATCGACTCCGTGGATGAAAACGTCGGGCGGCTGCTAACCTATCTAGACGCTAATGGGTTGGCAGAAAATACTATCGTTATCTACAGTTCGGATCAAGGTTTCTATCTTGGCGAGCATGGTTGGTACGATAAGCGGTGGATGTATGAGGAATCGTTCCGCATGCCATTCCTCATCCGGTGGCCCGGAAAAATCGCTCCTGGGACTAAATA
>DKNL01000332.1:5641-12353 GCA_002474325.1 Opitutales bacterium UBA7389 | reverse complement strand
GGAGTGCCGGTGCCTGAAGAGATTCAAGGTCACAGCATTCTCCCGATTCTTGAAAACCCCGAATCGGAAAACTGGAGAGAGTACTTGTATTATCACTACTATGAGCATTTGACCGAGCATGGCGTGCCGCGTCACGAGGGCATTCGAGGCCAACGCTATAAGTTGATTAACTATTATTCTAATGATGGATTCGAGTTGATCGATTTGCAAACCGATCCAGACGAAATGCGTGATGTCTCAGAAGATCCGAGATACGCCGATGTTCTAGAAACAATGAAGTCGGAATTAGGGCGTTTGAGACAACGCTATGATCTCCCAAGCTTAGCGGAATCGGCGGTATACTAGTGGTTGCCCAAGCCTAAGAGGTAGCCGTTCGAGAGTTCGGTCGTTACATTAATCTGGTGCGCTGCAAAGGCTGTGTAAATTCATCAGTCTTAGGCAGCCGATTTAGTCTCATTCCCGAGTTTTCTAGCTTCGAAACGAAGATCGGGAATGCGAGCTGCTATCCATATTGAAACGACAGCTAGAACGATAGATAAGGGGAATATATAGCGGTAATTGTCATCGAAGAAGTTATCGATAATGATTCCGGCGCCCAGCACGGCTATGGCTCGCCCGAGCCCCCAGCAAATATTGAGAGCGCCGCTTACCTGGCCCAGGATATCGCTAGGGACATACTCGCTGAAAAATGGCTTAAAGGTAACGATGGTAATCATGTATCCAAACCCCCACAATATCGCCAGCCAGAAGAGATGGTCGGCGTTTTGGGCCGACCAGCCGATACACAATGAGGTCAAAATACAAATTATGCCAGCGAGCATAGCGAAACGTTTGGAAAGGAAGCGTTCGACGACGATGGCCATGGGCACGGAAAGCAAAAGGGGCGGAACGGCGGATACCCAGAACGTTTCGCCGTATTCGGACTGATCTAGGCCTAGGTTGTGGATGGCGAAAAGCCTAAGGTAGCCTCCTAGGACGGCGAGGTTCATAACCATCGACAAAACAAAATAGAGGATGGCGAATTTACGGCGAATCGGATCGCCTAAAAGGTCCGACACATAGCGTTTAGCATCGAGCTTCGGTCGATCTCTTTTGACTACCGGTTTCTCGTTCAGAAAGAAAGATAAAACCATTACGAAGACAACTTGTATGACTGCTACTAGCCTAAAGAGCTCATCCGAATCCAAGTGTTTCATGCCGAATCGCAGAAATACTAAAGTCGCTAGCTGACCGGCTGTTATCAGCATTCCCGATACGAAAAGTCTTTGCTTGGGAGGAAAAAGATCAGCCAGTAGCGGATGATCGGATCCCCATAGAACATCCTGGAAGAACTGATACACCACCACGAGTACAACGAGATGCCAGAGAAATCGGGCTTCGGGTACGAACCAAAGGCAGATGGCGACGATTGGAGCACCTGTAATAAGAAAAAAGGCCCTGCGACCGACGGGCGTCCAAATCTTGTCGCCAAGCACTCCGACGATAGGCTGAGCTAAGAATCCGAATGCCGGGTTTATGAATAGGATCAGGGCAATGGTGGTGGGATCTACTGTAAACTGCTCGATTGTCGCGGGAAGCAGATGTATTGAAAGTTGTTCGGTGCTCATCAGAGCACCCCAGATCAAGGCGAACACTACCATGATCGGCCATTTTTGCGGTGTCGATCTGGTTGGAGTTTCTAGTGGGGAAGACATGGGCTTGGATTGGGCAGAGGCAGCAGGGAACTGCGGGAAAAAGGGTTTAGTTCATAAAAGCGGTGGAAATCTCTGGGCTCGGTTGGGCTCTTGCTCTGTTTTCGTGAAATTCGACAGGAGGCAGATCTTCATCCAATCGCAGGGGTAGCCGTGTTCGTGAGGCAGTTTTTCGGTCAGCCTTTCAGCAAATTCATCGGGTAAATCCCAATCGCCAGCTTCGAGAGATGGTCCCAATTGCTCGACGGATCGGGATCCTGCCAATACGGATGTAATAGCCTGGTCCTTAAGTATCCAGGATAAGGCTACGGTTACAGGACTTTTTCCGAGCTCGTCGCCGATTTCGCAAACCATATCCACCAATTCTAACGCCTCTTTCCAGATGAAGCGATCATTGAGAATGTTGCCCATCTCCTTGAATCGTAGTCCTGGATCGGGGATGTCGATTCCACGGTACTTGCCCGTGAGGAGCCCGCTAGCAAGAGGACTCCAGCAGAGTAAGCCCATGCCTTGGTCGACACATGCGGGGATGATTTCCGTTTCAATGTCTCTGCGAATGAGATTGTAAAGATATTGACCGGAGATGAAGGGGGTGCCGCCATGTCTGATGGCCGCCGCATTGGCTTTGACGATTTGCCAGGCGTAGAGATTGGAACAACCGATGTAGCGGACCTTCCCTGACCGAATCAAGTCGTCTAGGGCGTTCATTGTTTCCTCGATTGGCGTGTACGGATCGGGTCCGTGGATCTGATAGAGATCCATATATTCGAGATTCATCCGCTCTAGCGAGGCATCGCAAGCCTCGACAATGTGCTTTCTTGATAGGCCACGGGCGTTCGGGCTCTCATTTATCGGAAACCAGCACTTTGAGGCGATAACGAGATTGTCGCGGTTTTTACCTTTGAGAATCTTGCCGAGGATCTTTTCCGAATCGGTATCGGCATAGAGATCCGCTGTATCGATAAAGTTGCCACCAGCGTCGATATAGGCGTCGAGCAACGCTTGAGAAGTCACTTCATCGCAACCCCAGCTTTTGTTGCCAAATGTCATAGTCCCGAGACAAACGCGAGAAACTGCGAGTCCAGAGTTTCCTAAGTAACGATATTTCATAAAATAGTAGGAACCAAAGGTGTATCGGTCAAGGGCCCAGGCGCAAGTGAAGTTTTGAGATAGGCACTGCAAAAGTTAGTACCTAAACTCCCATTCACGACTTGTTTCAGCGCGCAAGTCTAGAGCATAGTCTAACGATGTAGTGCCCCAAAAGATAATGCCCAGAGCTTGAGCGAAAGTTATGAGACCAGCCCCGACAAAACCGATTGCCGCAACCGTTGTGGCTCTTATCATAATCCTACATCTAGATAGGATTAATTTTGGAATTAAGAACTAACTTTAGCGACGCTTTTGAGTGAATTCCGACTTGCGAAAACTCCGATTTTGCGGATATGCCCGATTATCGTGTTTTCTCTATCCAAAGAAACGATTCAACGCAGCGTTCGTGTATCCCTGGCAATGATTTTAGCTATTGGAATGCTGTACACGTCACAATTGTATTTTGGAACCGTCGATGTTGGGCAGGAGTTCGGCGTATTAGGTGATTACAATCGCGTAAAGAATCTGGTTGAGGAGACGGAGGAGCTTGAGCTCGTGACTACCCGGATTCGTCGGCGCATGCATTTCGATTTTTACGCTACGGTATCTGGGTTCGGGGTCACCGTCCAGAACGCTTCGGGCGAAACGGCGGTAATTTCTTTCGAGAGCGGAATGCCGATTTTGGAGGAATCCAATCGAGAAGAGCTAAGGGAAGTGATAATCGAGGAAGCGGACAGACAATTCGATTCGGGCTTCTAAAGTCCGAACGCGCGATCGATCTGCCCGGATATCTTTTTCAGCTCCGCAAGAGCCCCGCCTTTGACTTCGGCAGCTACCCATCCATGGTAGTTGATTTCGTGCAGGGCCGTGCGGACATCTAGGAAATCGATATCACCTTCGCCAATCTGCATGAACTTGTTTTCGATCCGTGAGAATCCTTTAACGTCGAGCTTGATAATCCGTTTGTCGAGCATTCGTATCCAGTCTCCCATGGATCCATACTTCCAGTGGTTACCGATGTCGAACTGCATGCCAACCCAGGGGGATTCGAATTCGTCCACGTACTTTACGAAGGGCTCGGCCGTCTGATTGGAGTCGCCTTCATGATCATAGAGGAATTGATTCCAGACATTTTCGATGACGATGGAAACGCCCAGCTCAGCGGCCAGTGGTATCGCTTTACGGATGTTCTCTACTGAACGAGGCCAGATTTCGGATTCCGGCCCATCCTCTCCTTTACCAACAACAAGTAGTACCGTGTGACCGCCGACGGCATGGGTATCGCGAATAGCGATTTTCAAGTCCTGCAAAGCCTGCGCCCGGGTGGGGGGATCGGGGCTTGAGTGGCGAATCTTCCAGTGGGTACTGCAGACGGTTCCGTCGACCGGCAAACCACTTTCATCTATCGCTTGCCGGGTCTCTTCTACGTCCATTCCAGGGGAATTCATTTCCACGCCCATGAATCCTGCCTTTTTAGCGGCTCGAAACCGCTCGGAAAGAGGGCCGTCTATTTTGATCATATTGATCTTCAGCGTCTTGTAGAGGCGTCCTTTCAGCGAATAGGAGCCGTGGTGCGCAGCTTGTAGGTGCGTGGCGACAAGAGCTCCAGACGCAAGGCCAGCGGATGCTTCGAGGAAACGGCGACGGGATAAGGGTGAATTCATGATATGATATCGACTGACAGGCACAAGTGCCAGGGGGATTCCCTCTCGTCAATGCAAGAGGAGACAATCGTCCTCAGTTAAACCCGTTTATCCCGTATTGAGGAGATACTTCGGATTTCCGGGTGGCAAGATTGTTGGAAGTTGAAACTTGGGATTTAATAGCGGGACACAATCGAGTCGAAGCGACGGATGGATATGGCATTTCCGTGTTCTGTCCTAGGCTCATTTGCGTATTTTCACAAGTGCTTATCAAAGTATCGGAATGAAAGATACAAGGTATCCGAATTGTTGGAGAAGATAGGTTGGAAACGAGGATTCGAAGAGAGGAAATACGGCATTGAGTTTTTCAGAATTTGGGCTACAGTTTAGGATGTAAAGGGGCTTCTATATTCTTATGCGATTGCCCTAGAGCTGAGCGGTGGATTGCAGTGCGGAACCTAGCTGGGTAGTGAATTCGGTCCTTTGTCGATGGCGTATTAATTTAAAAGGGACTTGAGCTTCTCGGACACGGGAACCCAGTCCAGACGTTCCCCCGCACAAGCAGTGGTGCTCCTCCCAAAGCGTTTTCGCAAGTCTGTATTCCTCGCTAATCCCAAGCCTTTTCTCGACATTTGGCCAAGGTTTCATTCTCTGAGGTTTTTGCTTACAACGCAGTAGCGATAGGCTGCCGCTAGTATACCTGAATCGTTCACACCTTTTAACATAAAGTACTATGGAGTTCACTAGACGAAAATTCGTGAAGACGGCAGCGACGTCGGTTGCAGCAGCTGGAACCCTCATGTCGACGGCAGGGGCTGCTGCGGCTAAGAACCGCAAGGTGAAAGTCGCGACCATCGGTTGCGGTGGGAGGTCTAACCGAGATATTCCCAATTTCATTAAAGCCTGCGAGATGCTCGGCCTCGAAGCCGAATTTGTAGCATTAGCGGATGCTTTCGAAGATAAGGCATTCGAGCAGGCGGACAAGTACGGCGTGAGTCGCGACAAATGTATCGTTGGCTGGGACTCGTATCAGAAAGTTGCGGAAAGCGACGCCGAATTCGTTATGCTTATAACGCCTCCGTCTTTTCGTCCCTTGCATTTGGACACCCTCGTCGATGCCGGAAAACATGTTTTGATGCAAAAGCCAGTGGCTGTAGATGCTCCTGGGTGTCGCCGGGTTGTAGCGGCTGGGGAGCGGGCTAAGAAAAAAGGTTTGGCGATTTTGGCCGGTACGCAGCGCCGCCATACTATTGGCTACATGGAAAACGCGGCCAAGATCCAGAATGGAGCCATTGGGGAGATACTCGGCGGCACCGTTATTTGGAACGGATCTGTACCTTGGATCTGGGAGCGTCAAAAGGGTTGGAGTGATGCTGACTATCTTGCTCGAAACTGGTTGAACTGGTCGGAAATGTCTGGCGACCATCTGGGCGAACAGCACGTACACAATATCGACGTGGCCAATTGGTTCCTGGGCCGCACTCCCGTTTCGGTTGTTGGATTTGGAGGGCGTGCTCGGCGGGAAACTGGAAACAACTACGATTTCTTCAGCCTGGACCTGGACTATGGCGACGGCGTGCACATCCACAGTCAGTGCCGCCAGATTAGTGGAGCTTACTCTCGAGTGGGAGAATTTTTCCGCGGTTCCGAAGGTGAAGTCAACGGAGGTGGAAAACTGGTCGGAAAAGACGTTTCCATCCCCAAGTTCGACGTGATGGACAAGGACGGCAACGTTCAAGAGTTAATCAACTGGGTTAAGAGTGCCCGCAATGGGGAACCCATCAATGAGGCCCGTCAAATCGCCGAATCAACCGCGGTAGCGATCATGGGTCGATACGCGGCCTATACGGGTGATTTTATTCGCTTTAGGGATTTGATGGAGAACACTGAATCACAGTACTACGACTTGAAGGTCGCCGTGCAGGCTGAAGATTTCGAAAAGGGCTCGGTTGTATTGCCTGAGGAAAACGTTGTGCCTATCCCTGGTGATGGGAAGGAGATTCGCAGGAGGACCTGAGTTTATCTGAATGTTTTATTTTTCGGAGCACTCGATTTGCATAGTGCGACTCTGATGGGGAGGTCTAGATCCTTTCCCGTTCGGGGATAAAATATAGGTACCGGCCGAGTCGTTACTTGCAATTTCTTCCGTTAAGCTTTGCTTGGGCGGCAATGAGCAATGGAGACCTAATTGCGTACTATGGTACCAGTGGCCAAGGAAATGAGGATGGCATTTACCGGCAGCGTGTTGGTCGAGTTTCGTTCCGTCTCGGGGATCTAGATTTGCTTCGA
>DKNL01000332.1:0-5373 GCA_002474325.1 Opitutales bacterium UBA7389 | reverse complement strand
CGGCAGCGTGTTGGTCGAGATCCTTTCCGTCTCGGAGATCTAGATTTGCTTACGGTCGAAGCGAAAGCGGGATTCCTTCGTCTGAATGGGGATCGTTCGATCATGTACTCGATCGCTATAGGCCCGGATGGGAGAGGCTTGGCCAAAGCTTTCAAGCGGTCAGCAGAGTCGGGAGATTTGGAGCCGATTAATTTTCAAGAAGCGGTAGGGGAGGGCATGTGCCACATCAATCTGGATCGAACGGAACGTTGGCTGCTGGGAGCCAGTTACGGTGATGCCATGCTTTCCCTTTTCCCTTTGAGTGAGGTTGGCGAGATTAAGCCGCTCGTCCAGTCAATTGGCTTGGAAGGTGAAGGTTCTAAGGTCCTTCCCGATCGCCAGGAAGTCCCTCATGCCCATTCGATTTATACCGATCCTTCAAATCGATATGCGTTTGTCTGCGATCTGGGTATGGACCGTATTTGGCTTTATCGATTCGATGCGAAAAGGGGTCGGCTGGAAGTGGCAGAAACCCCTTTCGTTCAGACGGAGGCGGGTTCGGGTCCGAGGCATCTAACATTCCATGGAAATGGTCGTTGGATCTATGCTTTGAATGAATTGAACGGAACCGTTGCCCACTATGATTGGGAAGCTGAAAATGGTGTTCTCGAGCCTTTAGAAGTATGCTCAACTTTGCCGGAGGAATTCGAAAAGCCAAATATTTCAGCTGAAATCCTCGTTCATCCATCGAATCGTTTTCTTTACGCTTCCAACCGGGGTCATGACAGTTTGGCGGTGTTCAAAATCAGCGAATCGGACGGATCGTTAGAGCCTATCCAGCACGTCCCTACCTGTGGCGAACACCCGCGCAACTTTGTGATCAGTCCAGATGGGGGTTTACTGGCAGTAGCCAATCGGGATTCTAACAACATCGTCTATTTCGCTGTCGATGGAGAGTCGGGCGAGCTAGCCGCTTTGGAAGCGGTAGAAGGGGTTCCTGCTTGTACTTGCGTTCGCCTGGTTTCCTCCTAGGCCTCCGATCCGAAATTGCATTCTCAATTTTCCTTATCACGTACGATACAATATCCATGAAACGAATCTTGTTTTTGATCATTTTGGTTTCTCCGATTTTCGGATCCGAGTCCGATCCGGCCATACGCGAGTACTACGATGAGAAGGCTCGTATCCGCATGCTCAATTTCGAGATGCCTGATGATATTAAGATCAATCTTTGGGCGGACGAGTCGCAGATACAGAATCCCTCGGCAATTACCTTCGACTCTCAAGGAAGGCTTTATGTGGCCGAGATTAATAGGTGGCGATTCGGTGTGGATGACATTCGAGAGAGGCGCATGATGCTCGTCGAGGATATAAGCATCACCTCCAATGCCGATCGGATGAAGATGTTCGAAAACCATTTCGATCTGTATCCTATTGAACACTACACGAACAAGTCCGATCAGATTAGCATCCTGGAAGATACGGATGGCGATGATCGAGCGGATCGCTCTCGAATCTTTGCCGATGGATTTAACGACCCCTTGGACGGGCCGGGAATCGGGCTGATAGAGAGGGATGGAAAGGTCTACTATGCGAACATACCTCATCTTTGGATGCTGGAAGACATCGATGGTGATGGGATTTCTGACAAGCGGACTACACTACAAGATGGGTTTGGTATTCGCATGAGCTTCTCGGGTCACGATATGCATGGCCTTACTTGGGGTCCAGATGGGAAATTGTATTGGTCAATTGGAGACCGTGGATACAACGTCCACACGAAAGAGGGGAAGCATTATTACGGTCCCAACCTAGGAGCGGTCTTCAGATGCGATCCCGATGGATCCAATGTGGAGCTTTTCTATGATGGACTGCGAAATCCGCAGGAACTCGCCTGGGACGATTATGGCAATCTCTTCACCGCGGATAACGATGCCGATGGGGTCGACTTGGAGCGTATAAACTACCTTGTTGAAGGGGGGGATTCTGGCTGGCACGCGGGGCATCAATCCATCATGTCTTTTACCAAAGATCTCGATTTGCGATCGTACAAGTACACGGGAGATGCCCGGTTACCGCTGGCCTGGATAACAGAATACGCTTGGAAGGTTCGGGACGAACGGCAGCCCGCCTTCATATTGCCTGGAATCGGACAAATAATTGGGGGACCCTCGGGCTTCGTGTTTAATCCCTCAAGTAGCATGGGGGAGAAGTATGACGATAAGTTCTTCGTTATTATTTATCAGGGATCGTTAACTCAGTCCTATATTTCTATGTTCAATGTGGAAGAGGATGGGGCCAGTTATAAAATGGTGAACAACGAAACCTTTTTCCGGGGTTCCAATTGCGTGGACATCGATTTTGGTCCTGATGGGAAACTCTATTTCTCGGACTATAATTATGGCGGTTGGCTAAACCAGGATGTAGGGAATATCTATACCCTAGAAGTGCCGTGGAAGATTGACGGTCCCGTGGTCAAGGAGAACGAATCGCTGCTGCTATCCGATTTTTCCCGAAAGTCGATAGCCGAGCTCACGCGACTGCTAGACCGTGATCATCAGCAAATTCGCCAGAAGAGCCAATTCGAGTTGGCCAAGCGAGGTCCTGCGGGAGCAGGAGCACTCACTAGAGCGGCCACGAATGCGAAAGGATCCACATTCTCACGTATCCACGGAATTTGGGGCCTGGGTCAAATGGCGGCAAGCGAGGAGAAATCGGTCTTGGATCCGCTCCTTGAATTACTTGTAGATGAAAACGATCAGGTTCGCATTCAATCCGCTCGTGTTCTGGGAGATCAGCGGGTAGTAAAAGCGGCTGACTTTCTGGTAGGGGCCCTTAGAGACGAGCACCCGCGGACCGCGATGTACGCAGGAATCGGATTGGGTCGAATTGGATATGAGGGAAGCGTCCCCGAGCTCCTCGCTCTTTTGGAGCGAAATGCGGATCAAGATCTGTGGCTGCGACACGGAGCCATAATGGGACTAGTAGGTATTGACAAGCGTTTCTGGATTAAGGAAATGCATCAAGAATCCAAATACGTACGCATGGGGATTTTGCTGGCTTTGAGGAAACTTAGGGATCCCGAGATCGCTCGTTTTCTTATAGATGATGAGAAATCTTTGTCTCACGAGGCAATCAGGGCAATCAACGATTTGCCGATGCTATCCGTACAGGCTGAGCTCGCCGAGCTTATAGAAGACTACTTGCCAGGTGGAACGGCGGAGATGCCAGTTTCGGAAATCGACGCGTTCATGCATCATCGGATAATTAACGCTAATTATTATGAGGCGAAAGCGGGAAACGCCCGGTCTTTGCTTAAATATGCGGCTAACTCGGATTTGCCGGCCCGATTGAGGCAAGAAGCATTGGCAGCCATCGAAGGATGGAATGACCAAAATCCAATCGATACGACAACCGGATTGCCTCGCGAAAATCCTGCCGTACGTGAACGTATAGAAGCGGTAGTGAAAGCGGAAATCGCGGCCGTCTTGGAAACGGCGGAAAGTGATGTTCTCGTACAAAGCACTCGGGTTGCTCAACTCTATGGATTCGAAGTAGACCGCGAAGTCCTCATTGCCCAGTTGAACAACGGAACAATGGAATCCGAGGTGAGGGTGTCAGCTCTGCAAGCCCTAATAAAGCGGGAGGATCCTTCTCTAGCAGAGTTGGCAAACAAGTATATCGAAGATGCTGATACGAGATTGCGGGTTAACGCCCTGGAAGCACTTCTGGTTGCGGATGTTAACAAAGGAATCGATCAAGCGATTTTCGCTGCCAACCAAGCCCCTTTAGTTGTCAAACAAAGAGCTATATCCCTCTTGGGGGGTCAATCGGACTCGAAATCAGGGAGTTTTCTGGAGGAGAGGCTCTCAGCTATTTTAGAAGGGGAAGCCGCTGGAAATACTATGCTAGATGTGATCGAAGCATCCCGCGACAGACCAGAAAACGGTATCCAAGAACTAGTGTTCCGGTACGATCAATCGATCCTTACGGCGGCGCCTTTGGAGAAATACGCTGCTAGCTTAATGGGTGGCAGTGTGGATCGAGGGAAAGATGTATTCATGAACCACGGGGCTGCCCAATGCGTTCGTTGCCATATAGTAGATGGCTATGGGGCAGAGGTCGGGCCCGAATTGACTACGATCGGCAAAACCCGCGACTACAGCTACCTGTTGGAAGCGATTGTCGATCCGGGCGCGGTGGTGCCGCGGGGTTATGGAACAATGGTATTGACCCGAACGAACGGCGAAACAGTGAGCGGTTTCTTGATGAATGAAAACTCTGAGGGTGTAGAACTGAAAATGCCGGACGGGAAGATTGAATCGATCTCCAATTTGGAGATAGCCTCCAAACTGCCTCCTATTTCTGGCATGCCTCCAATGGGTCTATTACTCAGCCCTGGAGAGGTGCGAGATCTGGTCGCCTATTTGGGCAGTTTGAAAACGGAAAGAAAAGAGAAGTCGGAGACTGAGCACGAGTAGTGTTGCCGAAATCCAATTAGCTTGGGCATAATTGAGATATGAAATTCGAACACTACGCCCTCAATGTTCCTGATTCGGCCTCTATGGCTGATTGGTATGCAAAAAATTGTCGCATGAAGATCGTCAGGGCTATCGACCTTGAACCCCACACCCGCTTCCTAGCTGATGAGACGGGCCGCGTCGTTCTGGAGATTTATTCCAACCGGGCTGTGGAGATGCCGGACTTTGCTAGAATGGACTCGCTGGAATATCACTTGGCATTCGCTGTTGATGATCCAGAAGCGGAAAAAGCGCGGCTTCAGGAAGCTGGTGCCCGTTTCGAAGAGTCCGTTCAGCCATCCGAGGGAACGAAGCTAATTATGATGCGGGATCCCTTCGGTATGGCCCTTCAGATTTGCAAACGGGCCGAGCCATTATGACGATGATGCATCCGCGAATCTCCGTAAATGGACGCGGTCCATTGGTAAAACGTAAGAATGAGTGTTCAACTCTTTCGGATTTAAAATAACTTGAAATCAAAAGTTCAGGCCTCTTGCTGGCTTCCTTTGGTTTTACCTGATCAAATGTATACTTTAATGAATGCCGTGAATCTAGCCGCGACAAAACGAAAACTCTCTATTCTGCCCAGCAGGATTTTCGCGATTGGATTCGCCTTTGGCGCGCTAGCGAGCCAAGGGCAAAATCGCGTACCCTTGGAGGCGTTCGATTTGCCCGATGATTTGGAAGTGAGTTTATGGGCCACGTCGCCCCTCTTGTACAATCCTACCAATATTGATGTAGATCACCGAGGACGCATCTGGGTGGCGGAAGGGGTCAATTACAGGAAGTTTCGAAATAAGACCAGTCGGGCCCATCCAGTGGGTGATCGCATAATGATCCTCGAAGATACGGATGGCGATGGCCAGGCGGACAG
>DKNL01000082.1 GCA_002474325.1 Opitutales bacterium UBA7389 | reverse complement strand
CCCGTTCTGGATGGCGGGCACATTCTATTCGCTACGATCTCGAAAATCAAAAAGAAAGCTCTGCCTCCCAATCTGGTGGCTTCCATCCAAGGAGGTTTTATGCTGCTCCTCTTCAGTCTCATGATTTATGTTACCTTCTTTGACGTGAACCGATGGATCTCGGATAGTTCTGATGCCCGGGAGTACGTGGAGCAAAGAATTACTCCAGTATTCGGGGAAACCAGCGAAGATAAGTCCAAAGATTCATCCATCGAAGGAGAAAAGTAGCATGAGCGGATACTGCTCCTCGCGTTTCGCCACAGTTCGCCGGCCTAGCCGGGAAGTATTTGTCGGCAACGTAGGTGTTGGAGGGGAAAATCCGATTCGTATACAGTCGATGACGACAACGAATACGCAAGATGTGTCTGCTACGGTCGCCCAATCGATCACTCTCGCTGAGGCGGGATGCGAGATCATCCGTATAACCGCCCCAAATAAAAAGGCCGCCCAGGCTTTGAAAGAAATTCATCGGAAGTTTAGAAACGCGGGATTCAACAATCCTCTAGTTGCGGATATCCACTTCCTTCCCTCAGCCGCGATGGAAGCGGTCGAACATGTAGAAAAAGTGCGCGTCAATCCCGGCAATTACGCGGACAACAAGAAGTTCGCCATTCGCGAATATTCAGATAGTCAATACCTAGATGAACTTGAGCGCCTGCATGAAGAATTCTCGCCTCTCGTAATGAGAGCCAAGGAGCTTGGCCGCTCAATGCGCGTTGGTTGCAACCATGGATCACTCTCCGATCGCATTATGAATCGCTACGGCGACACACCTCTTGGAATGGTGGAATCCGTTCTGGAATTCCTTAGGATTGCCGAAAAGCACAGCTACCAGGACATTATATTGTCCATGAAATCCAGTAATCCGAAAGTCATGATTGAGGCCTACCGATTGCTGGTGGAAAAGATGGACGCCGAAGGCATGTCCTACCCTCTACACCTAGGTGTTACCGAGGCAGGAGACGGTGAAGACGGCAGAATTAAGAGCGCTATCGGAATAGGCAGCTTGCTCATGGATGGACTGGGCGACACGATTCGCGTTTCCTTAACGGAAGATCCCATTTACGAGATACCTGTTGCGGAAGCCCTAGCCAGGAAAGCTATGAAGCAATGGGCAGTCAGGAGCCAGCCAGACGATAAACCCGATTCAATCGATCCCTATTCGTTTTCTCGAAGAGTCACCAATCCCGTCGAGCTCGCTCCTAACATTAGGGTTAATTCCGAAACACCGCCTTCCGTCATAACGCGATCGGCGACCCCAATTACCAAGCCGCAAGAGCTCTCCGGCGAACTCAAACAAACTAGTCTCATACTTTCGGATACGCCTATCGAATCGCTATGGATTCGATTGGATTCGCCGGAAGATTTCGAAACAATTCCGGAAGCTAGTAGGGCTGTTAGCAGCTTTGTTCCTTCCCTAACCCTCGAAATCGCCCCAGAAATAGATCTGCAATCGCTCTCCAAAGGTCTGCCTAAAAACAGTCTTCCTCTAGCATTGCTAAGGGACTTCGGCGACGAGGATTACAGTCAGTATATCAGATTCTTGAGAATTTGCTCTGATTTCAACGCCATACCCATCGCAGGTCTTGGTCCGGATTGCGAAGACGGCATTTTTTCCGAACCTGCATCCAATCTCATTGTTACACTAAGGACCGGCCTTTTGCTTAAACCTCCATTTCATGAGACCGGAGTTTATCGACGCCTTGCGGAAAAGCTGAGAAACTGGCGAAACACATCCCCAATCTGGATTCGGAATGGACGAATCCCTTCGAGGCAGCAGACAGGATTCCTAGATCGACTCCTGGATGCTAGCCTTCTTACTGGCAGTCTACTGTGCGACGGCATTGGCGATCTAGTCAGCATTGAATCTGAGCCTAATCTCGCTCGAGCAACCAAGCTCGCCTACAACCTTCTACAAGGAGCCGGATCTCGCATTTCCAAAACGGAGTTCGTCGCCTGCCCAAGCTGCGGTCGCACACTGTTCGATTTGCAAACCACTACCCAGCGTATTCGGGAAAAAACAGGTCACCTAAAGGGCGTAAAAATCGCCATCATGGGCTGTATCGTCAACGGGCCTGGAGAAATGGCAGATGCTGATTTCGGCTATGTCGGCGGAGCCCCTTCAAAGATCAACCTCTACGTCGGTAAAGAATGCGTCCGCTACAACATCCCAGAAGATGAAGCTGATGATCGCCTGATCGATTTGATTAAGGAGCACGGAAAATGGGTGGATCCAGAAAACGTCAGCTTTTCTTGAGCTCAAGCTGCAAAGACGATAACCGATCGTACAAACCTTCTGGCAGATGGTAAAAAGCTCCCTTGGAATAACTGGGTTTCCTTGCTTCTGCATTTTAGGGCCCTTATCAGAACGATCACACCCAAGTTCCTCGAATGGCGTTTCGCAAATTGTATCTCGGTGTCGATGGTGGTGGCTCCAACACGCGGTCACTGCTGGTGGACAGCCGTTTTAGCCCTGTTGGATCAGGTAAGGCTCTCGGCTGTAATCCGCACAACTGCGGCTACAAGAAGGCAGGCAATAGAATCGATGAATCTATTGCGAACGCCATCGACTCCTTGGATTTCGATGATTTTGAGATCGATGCAATCTATTGCGGAATTGCAGGAATTCGCACGCCAGAAGAGAAGTCTCGTTTAGCCAATTCTCTTAAGGACTTTAGCTGGCTGCGCGGGACCAGGCTGATGATCGATTCCGATCTTTCCATAGCCCACGAAGCAGGCCTGGGAAACACACCCGGAATCTGTCTCGTCATAGGCACTGGGGCCGCTTGCATAGGAAAGAGTGTATCGGGAAAAATTATCACTCACAGCAACCGCCTGCCGAACGGCGACGAGCCCGGCAGCGGCTACGCCATAGGACTCGATGCTGTTGCCGCCAGCTTGGTTTCAAGCCCAAGCAAAGAACGCAACGAGGTGGCCAAAGCCGCCAAGTCGCTCATAAAACTCGCTCATTCTGGCAATATAAAAGCTCGAAAAATTCTTGATCAAAACTCCAACGCCATCGCGGATCTCGTTTGCAAAACCATGAAAGATCTCGATTGGGGCTCTGGCAATCTGGCGATAGTCTTGATGGGCGGTGTCGGTTCAGCGAACACACTTTACAGCGTACTCGTTCAGGAAAAGCTAGCGGCCCTGAATTCGAAAATCGTTTTTCGGTTTCCTCAAACTTCGGCCTTGAATGTCGCAGCAAAACGGGCGTTCGCCATGATTTGAGAACAAAACCGTCTACTGCCCACGCTAATCGCGATTCCCGGCAACCATGCTAAGCAAATACAAGAGATAACTCAAAGAACTCACGAATGCCGCTACATAGGTAAGTGCAGCCGCATTTAGCGTCCTATCCACCCCTACCATTTCGTCTTTTCCAAGGATCCCTAGGGCGACGAGCTCTTTCTTGGCTCGAGCGCTAGCATCATACTCCACAGGTAGGGTAATCAACTGGAATACAGTTAACACCACGTAGCATAGGATCCCCAATTTCAAAAGCGTATAACTGAATGCGCCGCCAATAATGAAAAATGACCCGATCATCACGATAGGCAAAATGCTAGAGGCAATATTCGTTATGGGCACCAATGCCATGCGGGCTTTCAAGGCTGCATAGCCAACCTTGTGTTGAACCGCATGCCCCGCTTCATGAGCGGCCACGCCAAGAGCAGCCAAGCTCGTTCCATGATAGTTCTCTTCGCTGAGAGCCAATTTTTTACCTATCGGATCGTAGTGATCCGTGAGATGACCCCTTACTTTGACAATCTTTACGTTGGAAATGCCAGCATTCCGCATGACGGCTGCTGCCGCTTCCGCGCCAGTGATCTGGCCTCGAGAAGGAACCCTGACATACTTGTTGTAGGTCGAAGACACCTTTGATTGGGCCCACAAAGCCAGTATAATCGTTGGTACGACGAAAACGAGATAGCCCATGATCGAGCCACCGCCTCCCATATAAAACGCTAGAACATCCCGTAACATAATAGTTTCAATAATTGAATACCTAGAAAGATAGTAAACCCCGTTCCAAGTTCCAGCAAAGATATGCTAAATAACCGATTTTCTTCCAATAGCCGCATGCAATCGGGTCAACTTCATGAATTTCAAACACATTAGCGTGCCTGGACGACCCATCCCCCCTTGAATCCACTCTCGAAAAGTTGAAGTTATAGCTCAATCCTGTTCATAGCTAGGGCGACGCAAACCGAGCTCGCTTGATTTGACCATTCCACCTAGTCCAATCCGCTACGAACCAGCAAAGCTTCCGGCTCCGGTTCGCGACCCATAAATCGCTTGAAGAGCTCCATCGGGTCTTCTGAATTCCCTTTTGAAAGCACGCATTCCCGGAATGCCATTCCCGTGTCCTTATTGAAGACGCCTTCTTGCGCAAACCGCGTAAACGCATCCGCGTCCAATACCTCCGCCCACTTGTAAGAATAGTAACCAGCAGCATACCCGACTGGCGACGAAAAGAGATGAGAGAACCGTCGGACAATCGTGGGTGGCTTAGTATTTAACGGAATTGAGTAATCATCGATTCCCTTCCTTATGAGTTCATCGAGGTCACCATCGTAATATTTTTCTGGATTCAGATGCAGCTCCATATCCATCTTACCCAACGCCAGCTGACGCATCATGGCGATCGCCGCGTTGAAATTACGAGCGGCTTGCATTTTCTGGTAAAGCTCTCCTGGGATCGGATCACCCGATTCATGGTGCCGGGCGAACACATCTAGGCTCTCCCGGTTCCAGCACCAGTTTTCCATAATCTGCGATGGCAGTTCGACAAAGTCCCAGGCAACATTAACACCGGAAAGGGATTTGATCTCCACATCGCTCAACAGGTGGTGCAAGAGATGGCCAAATTCATGGAATACGGTTTCAACTTCATAATGAGTAAGTAACGCTGCCTTATCGCCAATTGGGGCGGTAAGGTTTCCGCAGATCAGTCCGAGATGTGGCTGGCGTTCCGAGTCCTGGGATCCCGGCACTCCGGTATCCAGAAAATTCATCCAGGCACCGCCTCGCTTTTCCTCCCTCGGATGCCAATCCGCATAGAAGTAGCCCAATAATTCTCCAGAGGCGTCGAACAAATCGTAAACTTCTACATCCTCATGCCAAACACTCGCTCCATAGTGCTCCCTAATATCAATGGA
>DKNL01000272.1:1862-3679 GCA_002474325.1 Opitutales bacterium UBA7389 | reverse complement strand
TCAAGCAACATCCGATTCAATGTTCTTCGTCGCCTATGTTGAAGGCAGGTATCGTTGGTCTACCGAATGTTGGGAAGTCCACTCTTTTCAATGCTCTTACCGGAACACGCAAGGCGGAATCCGCTAACTACCCCTTTTGCACGATCGATCCAAATATCGGTGTAGTCACTGTTCCTGACGAGCGCCTAGAGACACTGAGAGAAATCGCCAACACCGATGTAGTCATTCCCGCGGCAATAGAGTTCGTCGATATTGCCGGTCTCGTGGCGGGGGCCAGCAAAGGGGAAGGGCTTGGGAATAAATTCCTAGCCAATATTCGAGAAGTAGACGCGATCGTCCAGGTCGTCCGTTGTTTCGTTAACGATGACATCATCCACAATATGGGTTCCGTAGATCCGATCCGGGATATCGAAATCATCAATACGGAGCTAGTCTTGGCCGACCTTGAATCCGTGGAGCGACAAAAAGAAAAGGCGGGGAAGAAGGCCCGGGGAAATGACAAGGAAGCTCAAGCCATCTGTGAGCTAATCGATAGGCTCATTTCCCATTTTAACGAAGGCAAGTCCGCCAACACCCTAGACGTGTCAACAGACGAGGCCGCATTGATGAAAAATCTGCACCTTCTCTCTTCTAAGCCCATCATATACGCCGCTAACGTTGCCGATGATGACCTTTCCCATGCAGATGCCAACGAACTGGTTTCTAATGTGCGAGCCTACGCGAAAGAGAGCCACGACGCGGATTGCGTTATCATTTCGGCCGAAATCGAATCCGAACTCGTGGATCTTAGTCCCCCCGAGGCAAAAGAATTCCTCCGCGACCTAGGTGTCGAGGACTCCGGCGTCTCCCTCCTCATAAAAGCCACCTACTCTCTACTAGGACTAGAAACCTATTTCACGGCCGGAGAAAAAGAAGTCCGGGCCTGGACATTCGAACGAGGTATGCTCGCCCCTCAAGCAGCAGGTGTTATCCACACGGACTTCGAAAAGGGGTTTATAAAGGCGGAAGTCGTTTCGTACAAAGAATTAGCCTGCCTTGGGAGTATCTCAGCTGCCCGAGAAGCTGGCAAATACCGCTTGGAAGGAAAAGAGTACCCGTTTCAAGACGGCGATGTCGCCCTTTTTCGGTTTAACAACTAGAAAAATCTATCCTGGGTTCCGCGACGTGTACTACGTCTCAACTGCTAAGGAGAAGAGCTGGCAACAAGCTCACCGAATTGAAGAGCGGAGGAAAGAAACGGGGTTCACTAGGAATGTTGTCAGCCAAGAGGAGTATGAAGACGTTCTCGCTAAAGCTAAGGAGAGACTCGGATAACAAATTTTTTGGGGTTCGCTTGAATTGGATTTGGTTGGCTGACAATCTGATCTCCAACTGAGAGTATCGGCAGAGTTACGCTCAGAAGGCTGGTGCACCAAGCGAACGCCCAATCCCCAATACTCGTCACGCTGTTTCCAATGGTGACGCTGGTAACGGAGGTGGTCTTGCCAAAGGATCCGATCTTAACGACAGGGATCTCATTCATCACAGCTGGTATTACCACTTCCCCGCCATCACCTGAATATCTAGTGACGGTGGCTTGGTTGTCGGAGACCGAGTATGCCCAATCCCCCCACAAAGTCTGATGGGTGGAGGCAATGACAAAGGCAGCGAGAAGGGCTATCGATTTTTTCATCACGCCATTGTTCCCGCAGCTTACCAATTAAGAGAACAATTTTTTTCTGGGGCTAGTTGATGAATATACATTGCGATCCTGCCGCCCCCCGCTCTCCCCTCCCCGTTGTTGTTGGCTGGAACACTTCATCAAGATCAACTGTCTC
>DKNL01000272.1:0-1489 GCA_002474325.1 Opitutales bacterium UBA7389 | reverse complement strand
TCAGTAGGCATTTATTGCCCCGATTAAATATGACCCTATAATTATTATAAACTATTTTATACCAGTATTTTATATAATATCTAAGGAGAATTTAGTCTAATGATAAACAATCAGTGGACTTTGTCTAAAACCCAATGCGGACATGCCTTCGACCGTCCAAATCAGGGACAGTATAACTTGAAATCCTCCTGAAAATTCGGATCCTGTAATTTAGCATGCTTTACGATCGCCCCTACATGCAATCTGACCAAAACCCTCGCACCCGCAATATGGTGCTGGGGATCATCGTTTTTAACGTGGTCATGTATGCGATCCAGCTAACCGCAGGAGAAGGCTATTTTCGGTTGTTTGCCCTCACTGCCAACGATTATGGTGGGCCAAAACTCTGGAGCTTCATCACCTACTCATTTCTCCACAGTCCCGGTAATATTGGGCATATTGTCGGCAATATGATCGGCGTCTTCTTTCTCGGAAGAGCGCTATTGCCCAACCTGGGGGAAAAGCGATTTGTAAAGCTCTATCTGAGCTCCGTCGTGGTTGGAGGATTCTTCTGGTTCATCGTCAGCTTCGCTTCTGGTTCTATGGCAGTCGTGGGAGCCTCGGGAGCCGTCTTCGGACTTATAACCTGTTTCGGTCTCATGTATGCCGAGCAAGACATCTACTTGATGATGGTACTGAGAATGAAAGCCAAAATTCTCATGTACATTTCCCTGGGCATCGCGGCCTTCGGATTTATTTTTCTGGAACTCCTCAACGGAACTGGAGTGGCCCACTCCGCTCACCTGGGAGGCATGCTGGGCGGATATCTCTTTTACAAATTGGTCTATTCGAGAAATCCAAAGGGCGGCCGGAACGACAGCTTTAAGATTCCAGACTGGTTCAAGCAGAAGGAAAAGAAGCCAACAGCGAAAGCATACCCTTACAAAGTCAACATAGCTCCGCCAAAAGACATGAAAATGGAGGTCGACCGCATTTTGGACAAGATTAATAGCAAGGGCTTCGGCTCATTGACCGACGACGAGAAGAAGATCCTCGACGAAGCAGGCGATCTTCTCAAAAAAAGGTAACTCGAGGGGACTTACCTTCCGTTAGCTTTGCCAACGGAGGACATCCACCAGCAAATCACTTTACTCTTACAGCGCATCTGGAACAGCAAGCGAAACCCAAATCAACGCTCCATGATTAAATCTTCCGTTTTCCTTATTTCACTACTTGCGAGCACCCTATCTCCTAGCGTATTTGGATTAACCGAAAAGGAGCCTTTGGTCGATTTATCCGACCTTCCTGAACTCGCCCCATCCGATCTCATGTCTCAGGAGACCATGCGGGTCATCGAGATGCTGGAAACCCTACATTTTAACAACGCCGAAATCTCTGACGAAACCTTTATCGAGCTCATTCGAGAGTTCATGGGACGGCTCGATTATAATCGGCTCTATTTCCTCAAACCGGATGAGGAGAATCTCATTGATACTTACGGTTCCCGCTT
>DKNL01000282.1 GCA_002474325.1 Opitutales bacterium UBA7389 | reverse complement strand
TATTAAAGTATCAGACTAACTAGATTTGTATCGCTAATTAATGCCAAAACCAAGAGGTAAACGGAGGCCGCCAAGAAAGCAGGACCCATTCGCGAAAATTCGACGTAACCACCGCATTCGCGTCCCAAAAATCCGAGTCGTAGGCCCCGAGGGAAATCAGGTGGGCGTCATGGATACGAAAGAGGCCCTGGAGGTCGCCAAGGAGGCAGGGCTCGATCTGGTCGAAGTAGCCAGCCAAGCTAGCCCGCCGGTATGTCGCATCATGGATTTCGGAAAGTATGTCTATGAGCAGCAGAAGAAGTCGAAGGACTCGAAAGGGAGCTCTAGCAAAACCAAGGAGGTCAAATTCCGTCCCCGCGTGGACGTACACGATTTCATGACTAAACTTAGACGGGCGGAAGAATTTCTCGACAAGGGGAATAAGGTTAAACTCACGCTCTCTTTTCGAGGTCGAGAGATGGCTCACACGGAAGTCGGTTTTGAAACGATTCAGCGAGCTATCCAAGATATCAGTCATATGGCTACGCCAGACAATGAACCCAAATTGGTGGGGCGGAATATTAACGTGATGCTGACGCCTTTGCCGGCGAACAAGCGGAAGCCGAAATATAGTCACCATCTTTTGGATTCAGAGAAGGAGAAGTCAGCCTCGGAAAAAGGGAGCGAATCTTCCGGCGAGTAGTACGTATCCAAGGAGAGCAGTCTGTGGCTTGTATGGGAGCTAAAGGAAGGTTTCAATGGATCCCTGCTGCGGTAGCTTGGCTGACCTCGTGCCAAATGCCTCCTGAGCCGTCCCCGAAGGGCTATGCGGTTCCTGAGATAGCTCCAGTCGTGCCAGTTGTCGAGAAAGCAGAAGAACCCAAGGCAAGGCCCGATATTCCAGAAATCCTTAAGGTTGATTCTCAATCTGTGACTTCGCTAACAATCGAATCCCAAGCTCGTGTCATTGGGGCTATAGCTAAGAGAGTGGAGGACGATCGATGGGAGATTTCTAAAGGCGATCGCGTACTTTTACTGAAGGAAGAAAGCCGATCCGCAGAATTGAATGGAACCGTCCTTTTTCTTAATGAGGCATTTGTTGAACGGCAAGGCACACTTCGTTTGGGAGAACTGGATTATGAATATACCTTGAAGCCAGCCATGGACCCCTTGGCTTTGCGCTTGGGGTCCCGGAAAGTGGTCATAGATCCCGGTCATGGAGGTGTTGAGACGGGAACCCGTAATGAAGCGCTAGGAATATTCGAGAAGGACTTGAATCTGGATGTAGCGATTCGAGTGCGGGAATTGCTTGAAGAAGTGGGTGTCAACGTGGCGATGACTCGTTATGACGATCGAGTTATCGCTCTGGATGAACGACTGAAAATAGCGAATCGGGCCAAGCCAGCTTTGTTTGCGAGTATCCATTTCAACTCGGCTCCCAATCTGGAGGCGGAAGGAATTGAAACCTACGTGCTCACGCCACCAATAGCTGTTTCTTCGAATGATAGCCTTTCAAGTCTGAAACAAGGGCGACTTTCGGGTAACGGCTTCGATTATGCGAATTTTGAGATTGGGTATTTGTTTCAGCGCAAATTAGTGGTGGATCTTCAGCGTGTTGACCGCGGATTAAAGCGGGCCCGATTCAAAGTGCTAACCGAGTTGCCCTGTCCCGGCATTCTAGTGGAGTGCGGATTTCTATCGAACGGTAAGGAAGCGTTGCTGGTCAATACCCCCGTGTTTCGACAGCGGCTGGCTAAGTCCCTGGCTGACGCAATTATCGATTTGCTGCCGGATGAATAGGTTCTGGGAGGCGTTGACCGAATTAATATGAAAGCGGCATTAATAGTAGGTCTTGGGAGCTTTATCGGAGGAAGCCTTCGCTATCTCTCGATTGTGTGGATCGAGCGGAAACTCGAATCCCCATTCCCGGCCGGTATCCTATTCGTGAATATCGTTGGGTCGTTCTTGATAGGTTTGGTGACCCCGGGGTTAGAGCGGATAGCATGGAATGGCGAGCCGCTCGTACCACTCTTTCTCACTGCGGGCGTAATGGGTGGTTTCACGACGTTCTCCGCCTACAGTTTTCAAACGCTGAAACTCGCCCAAGCGGGCCAATGGGGCATGGCACTTTTGAACGCTCTGGCGAGCGTAGCTTGTTGCCTATTATCCGTTTTTGCCGGCATGAAGCTCGGTCAGCTATTGTTCCCGAGCTCCTAAGATGCCTAGGAGCTCTCGATGATTTTGTCAGCTAGGCCGTACGCGATGGCCTCTTCTGCTGTCATGTAAAAATCTCGATCGGTATCTTCCTCTATTTTCTCCAGCGGCTGGCCGGATGCTTCGGATAGAATTTTGTTCAATCTCGTTCTCAGCTGCTCAAGATACTGGGCATGGATATGAATATCCACGGCTGGACCACGCAATTGACCTGCAATCAAAGGCTGATGGATCATGACATAGGAATGCGGATACAAGTACCTATTGCCTTTTTCCGCGGCGGAAAGCAGTATGGATCCCATGGAGGCGGCCATTCCCGTAACGATTACGGTGACATCGGATGAAATCATCTTTATAGTATCGTAAATAGCCATACCAGCAGTTATGGATCCGCCAGGAGTGTTGATGTAGAAAGAGATTGGCTTGTCTGGGGCATCGGCCTCGAGATAGAGCAGTTTCTCAGTAATATCTTTGGCGGACTCGTCCGATACCTCTCCCCATAGGAATATTTTCCGCTCTTCCAGAAACTTCTTTTGGATGATCGCGCCTACGGGTGGGTCGTTTTGCTTTTCTTCGTTTTCAGGCATGGAAAGTGGTTAGAATTTTCTTATTATGGTAACTAAAAGTGCGGTTTGGCCGAGAATTCAACGGGAAACTGTTCCCTGTCACGAGAGCCTAAAGTTATACTCTAATTTGAAATACTCCAGATTGTGGGAGAAATCCCGGTCCGCCAGGAAATTTCTGGCTAGACGAGACCAAGAATCATTCGGCCTTCTTCACTAATCATGCTTTGGTCCCACGCAGGTTCCCATGTGAGATTCACTTCCGCAGAATCGACTCCCGGAACGAGCATTACCTTGCTTTTGGCATCTTCAGCTATTGCTGGGCCCATGCCGCATCCAGGAGCGGTCAAGGTCATTTGAACTATGACTTTATAGAGGTTCATATTTTCCTCTGTCGGCTCGACAGCCATAGAATATACGAGGCCGAGATCGACGATATTTACCGGGATTTCCGGATCATAAACGTTCTTCAACTGTTGCCAAATCGCCTCTTCGTCGGGCTCTTCCCCATCTGCAAGCGGTTCGCTTTGCGTTTGCTCGCAGGAAGATGATTGCTCTTCAGCGATATCAGGACCCAGAGCGTCCGCGTTGGCTCCATCGATCCTCGCCAAACCGTAGGGCGTCATCACCGTATAACTGCCTCCGAGCTGCTGAGTGATGCGAACCTTAGTGAGAGCGGGAAGCTCGATGGAGTCGCCACTAGGAATTTGCACAGCCTGGACTTCGCGAGTCAGGCTACGTTCTTTTGTCTCTTCCGACATAAACAATGCTAGTTTTGTAGTTTCTTAATGATGGAATTTACCCCGGATCATCTGCCGTGCGCTCTCGGCGAGGGTATCGTCTGCGATCCGATTCAGGACCTCTTCGAAAAAGCCGTAGACCAAGAGTTCCTGGGCGACTTGTTTCGGGATCCCTCTAGCCAGCATGTAGAAAATTGCCTCTTCATCGATTTCGCTAGTTGTCGCGCCGTGGCTGCATTTGACATCGTTGGCCTCTATTTCCAGGCCTGGCAGTGAGTTAGCTTCGGCTGAACGATTCAACAGGAGATTGCGATTAGTTTGGTATGCGTCCGTCTGCTGGGCTGTTTCGCCAACCTTGATAAGTCCGGAAAAGATCGTCTTGGACTCTCCCATCAATGCGTTTTTGAAAAGTAGGTTAGAGGTCGCGTTGGGGGCAGCGTGTGTCTGTAGCGTACGTTGATCGATCTCTTGGTTTGTCTCGGTCAGTGCCATAGAGTATATGTCAATGTTAGCCCCGGCTCCCTTTACTTGGCCATGCGTTTCCGACCGATACTGTTGGCATCCGAGTATAACACTGTGCATGTCGATTTGAGAATCGCGACCGGCTACGTTTGAATTGATCTGACAACCTAGAGTTTGCTCGTTGAAATTCTGCACTAACGTGTAGTCGAGCTTAGAGCCGACCCCGGCAAAAAGGTGGGTAACACCGCAAGATAGAGCTTGGTTTTCGCCAATCGATCCGTGGAACTCCACTAGGCTGGTCTTGGAGTTTTCTTCCGTTATGACGAGAGTGTGTGGAAAGATAGTTCCATTCGAACGGCTGCTCCAATTAAAGACAGCGAATGGGCTTTCGATCTCGACCCCTTTCGGGATGTAGAGCAACGCACCGCTCTTAACAAAGGCCGCGTGCAGGTGAGCGAACTTTTCTGACCCGAGATCGGCTGGCTGCTTCATAAAGTAATCTTTCAGCAGATCGCGATGGGATTGGATCGCTTCGGCCAGTGGCAGCCAAAGTACGCCAGCTTCAATAAGATTCGCCGGCAATAGAGAGCTCTCTACCAAACGGTCATCAACGAAAGTGAGACGAGCGGTTTCGCTGGAGGTAATACTAGACCATTCTCTATATCCCTGCGGAATTTTTGCCGAATCGGAGTTGTCGAATGAATAACTCTCTATCGATTGGAATCTGCTTCGACTTGAGAAGCGCCAAGGTTCGTCTCGTCGCGAAGGCTTAGGCGAATTGGTATAGGCTTCAAATGATTGGCGTTTGAACTCTTTCCACCAAGCGGGAGCTGTATCCAAGTCATCGATATGATTATGAAATGCTTGTTCGATCGGATTCTCAAGACCGGTCTCGGTTTCCATTGAAATGTTCTGAGTTATAGAGTTCACAATTTAGAATCGGATGTTTGGTTCAATTAGCGTGACGGGACGCACGAGTCCAGCAGTCTTAGCCGACAGACCCTTCCATTTCCAATTCGATAAGGCGTTTTAGTTCGACGCTGTACTCCATCGGGAATTGGCGGGTCAAATCGTTGACGAATCCATTAACACTCAAACTCATGGCTTCGGCCTCGCTGAGGCCCCTTTGCTGCATGTAGAATATTTGCTCTGTGGATACCTTGCTAACGGATGCCTCGTGTTGGACATAGTTCTCTTCACCTCTGACGGTGATAGCAGGATAGGTGTCGGTTCGAGAATCCGAGTTGATAAGCAACGCGTCGCACTCCGTATTGTTTTTGCAGCCTTTCAAGTGCTTGGGCATATGAACCTGGCCGCGGTAAGTGGAGCGCCCTTTTCCAACACTGATCGATTTAGAGATAACGTTGCTGGTCGTCTCGTCTGCAGCATGGATCATCTTGGCTCCAGTATCCTGGTGCTGCCCTTCGTTGGCCAAAGCGATACTCATAACTTCGCCTCTCGCCCGTCGGCCTTTTAGAACGACGCCCGGATACTTCATCGTCAGTCGTGAGCCAATATTGCAATCAATCCATTTAACCACAGCGTCCTCGTGAGCAATCGC
>DKNL01000169.1:2094-5628 GCA_002474325.1 Opitutales bacterium UBA7389 | reverse complement strand
ACTTCCAATATATTAGTGTAGTTTATCCCATGCCCGGCATTAACGATTAGACCGCATTCATTTCCTTTTTCGGCTCCACGAACAAGGCGATCGAACTCGACGGTTCTGCCTTCCGTATAGTAGGCGTTAGAGTAAGCTCCCGTGTGCAACTCAATGTGGGTGGTACCAGTGCTCGCAGAAGCAGCGATCTGTTCCGTGTCTGGATCGATAAAGAGGCTTGTCGCAATGCCAGCTCGGCTAGCCACATCTACGATAGATTTTACGCGGGATCGGTTCCCTAAAACATCCAATCCGCCTTCTGTAGTTACTTCCTCTCTATTCTCAGGAACTATGCAAATCGATTCAGGACCGATTTCCAGAGCGAAGGATAGCATTTCGTCAGTCGCCGCCATTTCCATATTCAAACGCGTGTTAACCTGCGTTTTAAGATTGGCGACATCAAAACGCTGGATATGCCTCTGATCCTCTCTCGGGTGCACGGTTATTCCATCCGCTCCAGCACTTTCGGCTACAAGGGCCAGGGCAATTGGATCGGGTTCAACCAATTCAGATAAAGAAGCACCGGCACCTCGATATCTCGCCTGGCGAAGAGTCGCGACATGATCAATGTTGACGCCCAGGAGAATGTTTGCGTTAGACATGGATAATCAGATTTCTGGCCGTATAAGCAATCTAGACTCGAAACCCTGATCGCAAGTCCCGGGCTAGACAATCAAAAGTATTCGAAATGACACAAACCAAGGCAAAACGGGAAAATCTTTTCCTCAACATCATCTTCAATATCGCTGCCCCGAGCATCACGTTTTCCAAATTGGATGACGTACTAGCCAAGATCGGTGCTCCCGACGCTCTCACGCCTACGCAAATTCTCATTCTAGCAATCTCCATGCCCCTATCGTATGGAGTCTATGACTACATTCAAAGAAGAAACATCAATCTGTTTTCCATACTGGGATTCGCCAACGTCGGGCTAACTGGAGTCATTGGCATATTGGAGCTCGATGGAATCTGGGTGGCCGTAAAGGAAGCCAGCTTACCGGGGATTTTCTGTATTCTCGTAGTGGCGAGCTCAAAGACTCAGAAGCCGCTCATCAAAACGATTTTCTATAATCCAGAGGTCATCGATGTCAAAAGAATCGACGGGATCATTTCAGAACGCGACGAGCAGGTCGCTTTCCAAAAGCTTTTCGATCTAGCTACACTGCTATTTGTCGCATCGTCGGTATTCAGTATCATAATGAATTTCATTCTCGCCAGAGCGATTGTCACTAGTACTGGCGGAACCGAGCTTTTTAACGAGCAAATGGGACGCATGACTTGGATATCCTACATCGTTATCGTCATTCCAGGCATGGCGATATCCATCGTCGCCATGTGGAAGCTCTATGCTGGAATTCTGAAATTGACCGGTCTCAAGTTCGAAGAGCTAATTCACACCGACCATCACAAGAAATGACGGTTTAAGGGCCGCCACGCGATTAGCGGAAATTCTCTTCAACGAGGACTTCACTAATTCTAAAAACCGGAGCCGAGCGCGGAAACACATCGACTCGAACGGCATGCATATTTCTAGAACCAAATACTTCTAGACGGGTAAAGTTCTCGATGTTGTCCCGGTTAGATCCCACCCGCTTCAATGGCTTGTCCATCCGAAAAACATGAGAATCGCCATGAACAAGAAGAACAGTTTCGCCGTAGGCGACCACCAGTTCCCTTAGCTGTGTCAAAAAGCGAATGAATCCCGGTTTCCATCCAGCCTCGCCCGAATTACTGAAGGGATTGGCATGTATGAACAAACAAACTCCTGGAGCCTTCCGGTCCATCGCTAATTCAAATAAGTTAGAGAGCCATTCCTCATTGGCCGCATCCCGCTCGCGAAATTCGGTCACCGCCCCAGGTATCTCATCTTGGTTGTTGTTCCCGCTACCCACCAAATGAAGAGTCCCAAAAACAACCTCGTCTACGATCCAAAGCCGGTTCTCGACAAAGCGAGCCCATTCTGGATCGTCGGATTGGACCATCAACTCTAACGAGCTGCCACCCCCTAAAGTCGACGAGCCCGCGAAGAATCTTTCGCGCAAGGCATCCAATCTTTCTAAGGGATCCATACCGCCCGCAGCTTCCCGATGGCAATCCGTCCACTCATTATCTCCGGGCGTATAAACTAATGGATGGTCGAACTTAGAGAAGCTTTCCCACATTCTGTCCATGAATTCGTCAGAACAGGGTGAACCGCCAGATTTTGCGTCACCAACATGGGCCGTAAAGGCAGGCGACTCAGCATTGATCGCTTGGATGACGTATTCGAATCGATCGAGATCGTCCGGTAGTTCGTAAGGCATATCGCCCAAGGCACAGAAATGAAAGGAGGAACCTCCCGAAAATATGGACGGCGTTCCCCCGATCAAGAAAGCTAAAAGAGAGAACAAACTAATTGATAGCTGCTTCACTCCCCCATTACCAACTTACAGCCCAGCAGATGCAAGACACCTTCAAGCACGCTCGTTACTAAAGCCGAAGCGACGAAAAGAAGTCTCAGAGCGGACGAAACATAAGCACCGAGCACATCCTAGTGGAGCTAGCTCCTGTCTTCTATAGGAATGTAGTCGCGCTTTGCAGGGCCTTGATAGATCTGACGAGGACGATTGATCCTGCCCTTAGGGTTCAAGGCGATCTCGCGCCAATTGGCCACCCAACCAGGCATACGCCCAATGGCAAACATGACCGTGAACATGTTTGCCGGTATACCTAAGGTACGAAGCACGATCCCGCTGTAAAAGTCGACATTAGGGTAGAGGTTGCGAGCGATGAAATATTCATCGGCCAATGCCGCTTTCTCGAGATTTCTGGCGATGTCCAAACAGGGATCATTGATTCCCAGTTTGTTGAGCAGATCGTCACAGGCCTTGCCTATTATTTTGGCTCTAGGATCGAAACTTTTGTAAACACGGTGACCAAAGCCCATCAAACGCTTGCCGCTCTTACCACTCTTAGCTTGCTCAATAAAATTGGACCCATCGTCACCCGACTCTCTAATCTCCTCCAGCATCTTTATGACCGCCATATTGGCACCACCGTGAGCTGGGCCCCAAAGGGCGTTTGAGCCCGCCCCGACAGATGCGAATAGGTTGGCTCCCCCAGAGGCGACCATCCTGACGGTAGATGTGCTGCAATTCTGCTCATGATCGGCATGCAGAAGCAACATGAGATCCAAGGCTCGGCTGACCTCAGCTACTGGCTCGTAAGGCTTGCCTCCCTCAGAGAACATCAAGTGGAGGAAATTGTCCGCAAACGAAAGAGAGGGGTCCGGCCGGTTCCCGTCTAGTCCCTTCGAGATGCGGTACGACAAAGCAGCAGCGGTAGCAGTCTGGGAAATCGCTACAGCCGCGGCTTTATCGAAATTCTCCACGTCGAGGGCCCGATCATTGGTAGCGAGCTCGGAATTGTAACAGCTCATTGCACTTAACAAGCAACCCAATACACCCATTGGGGGAGCATCGCTCGGCATGCCTTTCAAGGCATCGCTCATCAAAG
>DKNL01000169.1:0-1722 GCA_002474325.1 Opitutales bacterium UBA7389 | reverse complement strand
CTTGAGTCGGCAAGTCCCCATACAAGATCATGTAAGACGATTCGAGGAAATCCGAGGAGTCAGCTAGCTGCTCTATAGGAATACCACGATACCTAAGAATTCCCTGCTCGCCATCGACATAGGTGATTTCGCTTTGGCACGAACCGGTATTGCCATAACCTTCGTCATAAGACACCCATCCCGTTCTCGAGCGAAGTGTTCTGAAATCGACCGCCTTCTCTGCTTCAACTCCCTCTATAACAGGGAATTCGAATTCCTTTTCGTCTAGCTTTAGAATAGCTTGCTTGCTCATTTTGGTCGGGCGTTATCGGAGAGTGTTTGTTTTGGAAGAGATGAGATCAAACCATGAAGATAGGTCTTTGAAGCCTTCAATGTAAAGCCCGAGAAGGTGCCCGGCAAACTATTAGCCCGCCTACATGCCAATTGAGAACGGCTTATCGCATATAGAAGCGAAATTCGCGTATATCTGTAGGCCCTTTTTTTGGCTTTTTTCCGGGTGAAACTGGCAGGCTAAGATGTTTCCCTCAGCGATAGAGCTCGTGAAAACGTGGTCATACTCGGTAGTTGTTAAAACCATAGAAGGGTCTTCAGGCTTCGCATAATAACTATGCACGAAATAGAATTGCTCCGAAGATGGGTTCAAATTGGCCCAGAATGGCGAGTCGGGCTGGGCCAAATTCGCAGTATTCCACCCCATGTGCGGTATCTTGAAATTAGGCTTCGATAGGAAGCGTACGACGCTTCCTGGGAATACACCCAAGCCTCGCACGTCCCTTTCTTCAGAAACCTCGAACAACGCTTGCAAGCCAAGGCAAACGCCCATGAATGGCCTGTTCTCTCGAATCCACCCGGACACGAAATCGTCAAACTTCGAAGCCCGCAAACCATCAACGCAATCTTCCAGAGCCCCCACGCCGGGAAGAAGTAAACCATCAACATCGCCCACTTTCGCTGGAGATTCCACTATTACCGGATTGGCCCCAATCTTCAAAAGCGCATTTTCTACGCTCCTAAGATTGCCCATTCCATAATTGATAACCGCGATACTGACTTTCATTGCAGAACTTCCAAATTGTAGGCGCTGTGTTGTTAGCAGCGTTTCGAGCGATATCGATCAGCGAAAAGTCGAGTATATTCTAAAGAGACCCTTTTGTCGAAGGAAGCCGCCCCTCCAGCCTTTCATCGATCGAAGTCGCCGAATCGAGTGCACGGGCTAGGCACTTGCAGATGCACTCGGCAATATGATGCGGTTCTTCTCCATATTCCAACTCAATGTGCAAATTGGCTCCTAAAGTATTCGTGAATGCGCGACAAAACTCTTTAACTAGAACGATATTGAAGTCTCTGACATAGGAGGTAGGGCTCGAGACCCGGTAATCTAGGCAAGGCCTATTGCCCAAGTCGACCGCGACGCGGCCTAAACATTCATCCATCGGAAGAATGAAAAAACCATATCGGCGAATACCTTTTTTATCGCCCAAAGCATCTTTGAACAGCTGCCCCAAAACGATTCCCACATCCTCTACCGTGTGATGATAATCCACGTCGACATCGCCTTTCGCTGAGACATCGATATCAAACAGTCCGTGAACGGAGAACAGAGTCAACATGTGATCGAAAAACGGTACTCCTGTATCTATTTTTCCATCACCAACTCCATCGACATTTAAAGAGGCTACAATTTGAGTCTCCTTCGTATCGCGTTTGAGCATCGCTATTCTG
>DKNL01000331.1:4630-16068 GCA_002474325.1 Opitutales bacterium UBA7389 | reverse complement strand
ATCGTAGGCCACCAGTGAACTCCCGTTCCGTCCTCCTGGACTCAATATAACGAGATCACCATGAATCAGAGGAGAGCCCGCCACGCCCCAATCGGGAAGTTTGGCCTCATGCTTCTCAAGAATATTGAAACCCCAAAGTTTTTTTCCGGAAATCAGGTCTAGGCAACTAAGTTCGCCCGTCGCACCTACCGCGTAAACACGCCCCCCATCGATGGCCGGGGTCGCCCTCGGTCCAACCCCGCCGAGGGCATTGTCATATCTGGCGGAAACGCTAGATTCCCAAAGCTCTTCCCCCGTAAGCAAATGATAGCAGGTCACCAACTCGCTATCGTCTCGCTGTTCCTGGGTTACCGCATTGATGCCGGAAATCGCGAATCCTGACCAAGCCTCCCCAATCGGCCGGCGCCAAATCAACTTTGGTCCATCGGTAGCCCAGTCATTCGAAAGGTCCAGCTCAGTCACGGTAGCGTTACGATTAGGTCCCAAAAATTGGGGGTAAGCTCCAGCGATAATAGAATCGTTGACATCTGTGTCGCCCAACTCGCCCTTTTCTACATGTGACCACCGCCACTTCACTATGGGAATGAGGTCGCCAGATACGCCTTCGTAACGAAAAAGCGACCCGGTAACAACAGCAACAAAGCAAATGACTCCCAAGGCGGTTATTCGCTTTCGCCACACCAAGCGAGAAAACAAGATTAGCCAAAAGAGCGAAAGGGCCAAACAAGCTATGAATATCGCTATGTTCCGCATAACTCCTTGTTGACGAGATACATCTCCACCAAAGGAAGCCCCCAGAAGGATCCCGGCTATTCCGAGGCCCCAAATGACCCACATCGGCCACCAACGTATTTTTCGATTTTCCGCTCCCTTCATTTCCGGTTACTAGAATCGGTTTTCACTCAACGCAAGATTTCGAATCGAGTTAAATTCCGCTTCGAGGAGAATCCGCTGGTCTAGCGACAGGGACATTCCATTGGGAGCCCAACCCGTATCCAAAACCTTACTTAATTCGCCTTATACGAGATCGACGTGCCAAACCGTGCGCTCAGCCGGATCGGAAAAGAAAATCGTTCCGTTATCCAGAAGAGCAATGTCATTGGAGGCCGGACCACGAGCGACAGGCAATTTGGCCCAAGTCATTGGATTCCAAGCGTAGATTGTACTCGCCCCGCGAGCGCAACCGTAGAGCCGACCATCCGCCCCAAACGTGATTCCATTAGCTTGGCCCGTGTTGTCATCCAGCAAAGTTTTTTTACCCGTTTGGGCATCGACCTTGAAGAGTAATGCCCGAGGCACGTCGGTAAAGTAAAAGTACCCTTCCTGTTCCCAGGCTATGCCTTCAGCGAACTGATGTCCACCAGAAATCAATTCCCATTCAGAACCTTCTTCGAAAATCAAATCCTGTCCATCGGAAGCCAGGACCAATAGGGGTAAAAATAGGATGATACCCACCGCTGGAAAGCTCCAATTAGGGACAAAGAAACCTTTTCTCATTACAAGACCTTGATCCTTTCCGCTTCGCGAAACAAGGATTCAATGCGTCATGGCGTAAGTGATTATATTGATCCCCATTGGATAGGAGCTGCACTCTGAATACTGGCGAAAAAAGCCTTCATCCTCCCCTTCCCGTTCCCAACCATCAACCAAGTCATTATTGTGGCATAGAATCACCATCATCCGTCCACGATCGTCGAAGATTCCGTAGAAGTGGGGATCTGGGTCCTGCTCGATTCCGGGCACTGGGTGATAGCGATATCCCTGCCGCCAAAAGTGAATGGCGACCACCTGCGGCTTCTCCTTGAAAGAATAAACGTTGTGGAAAATCTCGTGGTCCAATGACAGTTCTTGGGGCTCGTGCTCGGGTAGGACTCGCTTCATCTGCACATAGAAATGATCCCATTGCTCGGGCCCCCAAAACTCGTCCACCATGAGAAACCCTCCATTTAGCAAGTAATCTCCTAAAGCTTCCGCTTCGGCATCGGTGAAAATCACCGACCGAGGAGCAATGATGAAGATGAAGGGATAATTTTTCAGGTCCGGATCCGTCAAATCGAGTACTACTGGATTTGGGTTCACTTTCATTGAAGTGAGCTCCTGCAGTCGGTAGGAAATGTTCAGGTCCGCTTCTGGATAGTCCCCATCCCAGCCCCTGAAGTAGTGAGGCGTATATCGAATGCGGGCAAAAGTGAATACATCCTCCTCAAACTCTGGCTCGTTCTCCCAAACGGGGAACTCCCTACGATCGGGATAAGAACTCATTCTGCCTCCTTGCCGAAAAGATCTCTGCGAAAAACAAAGTTCCAAAAGCAGTATCGCTGATAGCGTACCCAATATGATTCTAAGCCTCACCAGTGGGAGGGAAGCTAGGAGTCTCTAGGTCAACAAGTCAATCGCTACTGGACAATCAATGATACGGAAGCCCCTCCGTACTCGATGCGGAACGATTGGCCGTCACTCGATACGACCTCGTCGTTCGCATTGGAAAATCGTCCTCTTACGGAATCGGCAGTCAGGATCTCGAAACGCTTGCCCTGTTCAAGAGAGCGGCTGCTCGAAACGACAATCTGCAAATCTCCATCAAGATGCGCAGATCCGCCTATCTTCAAACCGCGATTTCCACTCGCTTCCAATTCGACGAGCAGTTGGCTTGAGTTCGAAGCCACGTAATCCTTAAAAATACGAAGGGAGTTATTCGCTGCAACAATCCCATCACTAAAAACCGATGAATTGACGGAACCGCCGCCTCTTAATTCGCCACCTTCCATTACATCCACCCAACGAACCGAGGAAACGATTCCCTCGCCTAGCTCAAGAATGCCCTTATCCGAAACTCGTATTTCATTTCTTCCGATAAGCTCAACTCCAGCCGGCACTTGCACAGTTTGACTGTAATCAGTTCCCGTAATCTCGAGACCTAGTAAGGATGTACTCCGATCCACAGTCACTTGGGAAGCGCTGCTTCCTTCATTTGCGATGCGAGCCACCCAAGAAACTCTCGGATCCCCATGATCCTTCATATAGGTGATCCCCTCGTTTGCATAAACGTAGCCCGACCAACTTTTCCCAAGAGAAAAAGCTCCGTCGTCTGGTCCAATCCACTCATGATAGGTGTTGGCAAAGCCTTTCGGCTCATCGACGCGCTCGGCTAGCATTAACTTATGCAGCTCTATCACCATGTCGGGATATCTATCTGCCAGGTCTTTCGACTCACCCGGATCCTTTATGAGGTTGAAAAGGGCCAAGCCCTCTTTTGACCGTATGAGTTTGTAGTCTCCTCGGATAATCGATTGGCCATTACCCGCTTCATGTATCAAAAACTCCCTCACACGTTGATGACCCCTCCCCGTCAAGGCTGGCGCCAATGACACGCCATCTGCGGCCAACGGGGCGGGTACGCCTGCCAGTTCACAGAAAGTCGGCAGCAGATCCGTTACATCCACGATGCGATCCGTTTTCGATCCAGGCCCCATATCCTCCATGGGCTTAAAATCGGCCGGCAACCGCATCATCAATGGCACTCGAATCCCCCCTTCTTGAATACGCGTCTTGAAACCGCTTAAAACCGAGTTCGAGGCGAACGTATTCAATCCCGCCCCCCTAGGGCCTCCATTGTCCGATTGAAAGACAATCAGCGTCTTATCGGCAACTGAATCCGAATTGTCCCCATCGCCATTCGGATCCTCCAAAGCGTCAAGGATGTTTCCAAAATGAGCATCGATGCGAGTAATCATCGCTGCCCACTGCTTGTCTTGATCCGGCAGGCCCTTGAACCACGATTTCTTGCGGTAAGCTTTGTCCCATTCCGGCAATCCCTCGATTTCGTCAAATGGAGAATGTGGAACCTGTCCAGCTAGCAACGCAAAGAAAGGCTGGCCAGTTGCGTTGTAATTCTGAGCCTGTATGCGAACAAAATCGAGAGCCGCAAAGGCATATACATCATCGCAATACGCAATTTTCGGATAGTCCGGATGATTCTGCAAAGCAGGCGTATTGGGATATTCTGGACGATTCCTATATCGTTCTATGGAATTGGGGACGAGTTCCAATCCTCCCCTAGCCCCTGGAGCAGCAGGAGCCTTCCACAAATTCGGCTGATAGAAAGTGTGCGCCCTGACGTGATGGAGCTCCGCAACCACATGCTCATAGCCATGCGAGGTGGGAAGCGTCTCCACATTCAGGATCTTCGGATACGGATCTTTGTTTGCTGATCCTCCATATCCCCACTTTCCCCAATAGCCAGTCACATAACCCGCCCCAGAAAGCGTGTCGCCCATCGTGAGATCTTCCGTGCGTATCGCTTTCTTCGCGTTATCTGGATCGTTTTGATCGGCGAAGGTGTGCCCTTGATGAAAACCGGTTTGCTGCGAGGAGCGGGCTGGTGAACAGACCGTGCAACCATAGGAACGGGCAAACGTAACGCCCTCTTCTGCCATCCGGTCCAAAGTTGGCGTGATCAAGTAAGGCTGGCCATTAACTTTGCGCTCGAATTGGCCATTGGGGCCTAGCGCTCCCCATCCCATGTCATCCACATAAAAGTAAAGGATGTTTGACCGGATGGGCGGCTCTGCTTCAACTACGAGAGACAGCAGTACGGCGAAGGAAGCGTAAATTATAGAACGATGTGTTGGCATAAAAACGAGGTGATGATGCGATGGATCCTGATCGATCGCTTGAGAGCAACTGCAATCGGCGATTAACCTCAGAAAGACCGACTAAAAAACGCGACCCCGTTGCAGCAGATGCACGTCTAATTGGCAAGAATTCTACTATGATCCGTCCAGGCGTTCGAACTTAGCTGCTCATACCCGCATTCTGAACGTCAATCAGCAAGAAAATCGCCCTAGCTTGTCGCTGGAGACAGAACCCACGCCATCCTTGAAAGAATACTTCCTGATGAAAAGGTCTAACACGCTTTCAGGCAATTTCTCCAGGTCAACGAACCGCATTCTCCAATCAATAAATAAAGGCCCTTCGGCACTTTCAAAAGAAACCAATTCGACATCCGTGTGCCTTGGATTGTTGCCGATCGTGTTATATAAGCGTTTCACGAATCGGTAAGGTCCTTCTAGAGCTTGCAAGATCTGATCTCCTGTCAAAACGAGGACACCTGTGATGCCATAATCCTCATTTCGACCCGACGCGGTTTCCGCCAATTAATCAAACTCCCCCGGCTTCAACAGCGCGGAAGTAGTACGGCTTCTGTAGATCAATCTACACTTTTCATTGGGGATAAACATAGAATCCGGGATCCCTGACGAGTCCGACATCTAGATTGAGAATATATTTTTTCGGTTCGGCAATTCTCCGATGGATGCCAGATGGCGGGGCAAATTCGTTCGTCCTAAATTTTATGTATCACAAATGAACAGCCTTTGTACTAGTTCAATTTACTTATGAAAGCTATTCATGATTGTGTATATCGCCAATAATCCGCTTCGTTTCCGTTATGGAAACTGCGCAATTATTACTCCGCCTGGCCGTGGGTATAAGTCTACTACACGTTTGGCTATTTCGGTTCGCCAAACCATCGCCTTATCGCGGTGGAGCGGCCAACGATATGGTGGAAGAATTTACCGAGTATGGGCTGCCTCAAAGACTCGTATGGATTGTGGGCAGCTTGAAGGTGACGGCAGCGACTGCCCTCATTCTCAGCATCTTCATTCCTTCGCTCACTCTACCGGCGGCCGCGCTAATTTCCATTTTCATGGCAGGAGCTATCGCCATGCACGTCCGAATAAAGGACCGTCTGATCAAATCCGCGCCGGCGTCAACGCTTCTAGTCATGACGCTGATTGTCGCCGCAGCGTAGAAGGCCAAAGCCCATCATATCCAAGTAGTCAATCGGGAGGCAGAAAGTGACCGAGTCCAAACCAGTTTGTGACGCTGTAATCGTGGGTGCTGGCATCGCAGGGCTGCGCTGTGCCCTCGAGCTTCAAGAACGTGGCCTGAAACCGCTAGTCCTCGAGGCTTCCGATCGAGCTGGCGGAAGAATTCGTACGGACGTCGTCGACGGATTTCATCTCGATCGCGGGTTTCAAGTGCTTCTAACCGCTTATGATGAGTGCCAATCCATTCTCGACTACGATGCCCTTAATCTAGGCTATCTGGAACCTGGAGCGATGGTCTGGACTGGATCTGAATTCGAATCGGTTTCAGACCCGTGGAGACGTCCCAGCTCCCTTCTCAAATCCGCTTGCAGCCCCATCGGCTCATTGGGCGACAAGCTAAAAATCGCAGGGCTGAGGAATCGGCTTATCCGCTCACCCATAGAAAGTATCTACGAGACTGGAGAAGATATGCCCACAATCGATTACCTGCGAAGCTTGGGCTATTCCGATACGTTTATGCGGTCCTTCCTTCGTCCATTCTACGGGGGAATATTCCTCGAGCAAGAATTGGCCACCAGTCGAATCATGTTCGATTTTGTATTTAAAATGTTCGCACAGGGCTATGCTGCTCTTCCCGAGGGCGGAATGGGTCGCATTCCCGAACAAATGGCTTCGAAGCTACCGCCTGAAGATATTCGCTTGAACACTCGCGCTGCCAAGATCCACCCGCGATGCATCCAACTGGCAGACGGAACCGAAATCCGTTCAAGTCACATTGTTCTCGCTACTGATATGACATCTGCAGCTTCCATAATCGGGGATGATTCCTTGGATCGTGGCTGGAACAAAACTTACTGCCTGTATTTTTCTTCCCCTCACAACCCCTTGCCGGGAGCGTACATTGCTCTAAATGGATCTCAGACAGGAAAAATTTCCAACGTTGCTGTTCCCAGCGGTGCAGCTATGGGCTATGCTCCAAATGGCCAATCGCTCATTTGCGTTTCTACCAAAGGAATTGCTTCTCTCGAGGAAATCCTAAGCGAACTTCGCTCTTGGTTCGGCAGTACAGCGACATCGTTTCGCTTTCTTAAACAATACTCGATCCCCGAAGCCCTGCCGCACCAATTGCCCGGAGATAATGGATACGGGAAAAACTCCGTCCAACTGGATTCCGGTTTGTGGATTTGCGGCGACTACCGGTATTCCGCCTCAATTCAGGGAGCTATGGCGTCTGGCCGAAAAGTCGCGGAGGCGATAAGCCAAGAATCTTGACTACCGCCAAACAGCACCCAGACCTGTCTGACCGAGAATATCGACCTTGGCCGCTACCTGATCGTAAATGGCTGTTGAGACAGAGCTGGCTGAATCTAGCTTTCCTCCATTGGGAAATCGACTATCAAGATCTCAGAAAACGAATCCCCGGCACACTTGATATCGACCTCCATGAAGGCAAAGCATGGATCGCCATCGTCCCGTTCGACATGCGCGGTGTCACACTTCGTCACTGCCCGGCTTTCGATCCGATTTCCAACTTCCCGGAAATCAACGTTCGAACCTATGTGACCTGCAACGGTAAGCCGGGAGTGTGGTTTTTCAGCCTCGACGTTCCATCCAAATTCGCGGTTTGGGCTGCTCGAACCTTTTTTCATCTGCCCTACCGGCACGGCTACGTTAAAATTCAGAATAAAGGGAATGCTGTCCAATACTCAAGCGAAGTCTCGGATAATCGCTTTCGAGCCCGTTACCAAC
This sequence comes from Opitutales bacterium UBA7389, assembly GCA_002474325.1. Lineage (GTDB taxonomy): Bacteria > Verrucomicrobiota > Verrucomicrobiia > Opitutales > Opitutaceae > Pelagisphaera. Next base: position 8,488 of record DKNL01000331.1, on the reverse strand, counting down.
CTCATCACCACGAGAAATTCGGAAAAAGCTCTTTCGAGATTTGGGCCACTGAGCGATACTGCCTTTATTGCCAAGGCTCCAAAGGACAGCTCTACCGCACAGAAGTCCATCATCAGCAATGGCCCCTTCAAGTCGCCAGTGTAGATATTCTGGACAATACGCTCCTCGACGACTTCGAGATTGGCGAGATGCATCCTTCCGTACTTTATTCGGAAAGCATCGATGTGGTTGCTTACTGGCCGGAGCCAATCGGATAGCTCGAGCGTCCTAGGCTAGCAATACCGCTTCAAACGAGAGCCTTTTCAAGCGAAGAGCTTGCGAATCACGTTACCGGTATTGATCGTTGGACGTTCCAGCCTACCACCTGTCTTGAACTCAAGTGCCATATGGTCCAACCCGATCGCGTGCAGGATGGAGGCATGAATGTCGTGCACATGAGCCTTGTCGCTAACGGCCCATAGGCCTAAATCATCCGTCGAACCAATTGTTTGACCACCTTGAACACCGCCGCCCGCCATCCACATGGTGAATCCAAATGGATTGTGATCGCGGCCATTGCCCTTTTCGCTCATTGGCGTCCTACCGAATTCCCCACCCCAAATGACAAGCGTATCGTCTAGCATGCCGCGTTGCTTTAGATCGCTCAGCAAACCGGAAATCGGTTGATCCACTGATCGGCAAAGGTCCGTACTCCGTTTTTCATGGTTAGCATGCGTATCCCAGGCGCTTCCCGAACCACTGTAAACCTGCACGAAGCGAACCCCACGCTCAACCAGACGGCGAGCTAGCAGGCATTGTCTCCCATAGCCCTCGGTTTCTTTTTGGTCGAGCCCGTACAGCGATTTAGTAGCATCGCTCTCCTGCGAGAGATCCACTGCTTCCGGGGCCTCCGATTGCATGCGGTATGCCATTTCGTAAGCATTGATGCGGGCCTCCAATTCGTCATCGAAAACATTCTTTTCCGAGTGCTTGCGGTTCAACTTCGCCAGCATGTCCAGCTTTTTGCGCTGACGGGAATCCGTCATCCCCTCCGGTGGAACCAGATTCTGAATCGGGGTCGAACCATTCTGGAAAAGCGTCCCTTGATAGGTCGCCGGCATGAATCCCGTTCCCCAGTTGCGTACGCCTCCCAAGGGCATCTTTTCACGGTCCGTCAGCACGACATAGGACGGGAGGTTATCGTTGAGTGAACCAAGCCCGTAAACAGTCCAGGCCCCAAGCGAAGGGCGACCACCTAAGATCGAACCTGTATTCATTTGGCAGACCGATCCAACATGATTGAGCCCATCCGCCCAGCAGGATCGAACAACTGCCAGATCATCCACGTGTTTGGCAATATGAGGAAACCAATCCGATACCCACAATCCGCTTTGACCATGCTGTTTCCATTTGCGGGGAGAACCGAGCAAGGCCGATCCTTGTTCGCCCATAGCTGTAATCGGCTCCTTAAAACTCTTGGGAAGCGCCTCTCCATTCAGTTCGTTGAGCAAGGGCTTGGGATCAAAAAGGTCTAGGTGACTCGGACCACCTTCCATAAAAAGGAAGATCACTTGCTTTGCCGCTCCCGAATGGTGCCCCACTTTGGCTCTGAGAGGATTGGGCGGGGCTGCAAGAGCCTTGTCCAAGCCTAGCATTCCCGCCAGCGCTAGACCCGAAAAGCCGCCACCGGCTCGCATAATGAAGTCCCTCCTAGAAACGGGGGTTTCTCTGTGCGGCATCATATCATTTCGACGGTCTCGATAGAACTTCACTAAACTGCGCCTCGGATTAATTGATATATATAAATTCGTTCGTATTCAGCAATACGTGACAGAGATCGACCCAATATTCCGGCGAGTTTGGCTCTTCTATAAAGCTCTGAGCCAATTGAATCTCATCCACTTCCGGCGTCCGGCCTAGAGCAATTTCGTAAGCAGAGACAATCCGCTTCTCGACGCCGTCTGATTCGATTTTCAACAGTCGCTCAGCAAACGATTCCGCTCGGGCAAGTGGCCATTCCCCGTTCATAAGCGACAAGGCCTGCAGAGGGGTTGTCGTCACGTCACGCATGTGACAGCTATTATGCAAATCGGGAGTATCGAACTTGTTCATCATGGTCCGAAGCTTGTTTCGCTTATTCAAGACGTAAATGGAACGCCGGGCCGAATCTTCTTCAGAAACCCCAGGACCCCCCATCACCAAATCCATATCGCCACCCACGAATAGCATCGAGTCCCGCAGTTGTTCCGCATCCATTCGTCTAACCGGCATACGCCAAAGCAAGCGGTTATCCGCGTCGACCCGTTCCGCGAGCTCATTATGATTGACCGATCCCTGACGATAGGTTGACGAGGTCATGATCAAACGGTGCATGGCTTTTAGGCTCCAACCTTCTTCCACAAATCGCCTAGCCAGCCAATCTAGCAATTCGGGATGGCTCGGCCGGTCACCCAAAGAACCGAAATCATTACTAGACGCTACGATCCCCCGCCCGAAATGCCACTGCCATAAGCGATTAGCCATTACGCGAGTAGTTAGTTGGTTAGACCCTTCGGTTAGCCAATCGGCCAAAGTCCCTCGCCTGCCAGTTGTATTCGGATTCTCGGGTACCGGCTCTATCTCGGGGTCTTCCAAACCGAGAATCGCCAAATAACCCGGATCAACTTCGGCCTTCTTTCCTTTGGATTCCACAAATACTTTTGGAGCTCTCATACCGACATCACGAACTGAAGCCACTCGCTCCCGCTCCATTGGTCGGATATAATCGTATTCGGAAAGTTGATACGTTAGCTCTTTCCACTCTTCTAAATCCTCTTTAGCTATATTCTTCTCCAGGTCCTTGTTCGACCGCCAGCCGATCATTTTCTCGGCGAAGCGAGCTAGCTGCTCTTCGTAAGGAGTGCGTTCATCTTTAAGCACGATATCCTGCACATAGGGCGGTAGTTTTGCGAAAGCGGCATCCCAACCTATGTTCAAAGAAGCCGATTCGATAACCTCAATCTCCGCTCTCAGTTCCACGGTCGCCTCTTCCCATCGAGACAACTGCTTCTGGTAAGCCTCTTCAACATCCTTGCCGCCCAAGTAAACTTCCTCCCAAGGCGACAAAGCAGCGAAGAAGGATTGCAGTTTATAATAGTCCTTCTGGGAGATCGGATCGAATTTGTGGTCATGGCAACGAGCACACTTCATGCTCAACCCGAGAAATACATCGCCCGACACATCGGTCATATCATCCAGAATCGCCGCCCAGTGGCGCCCCATATCCGGCTGATTGTCTTCGTAAGGCCACAACCTTAAATAGCCGGTCGCCATTTTCGCAGCATCACTATGTGGATACAATTCATCGCCCGCTATCTGCTCCTCTACGAAGCGCGAATAAGGCTTATCCTCATTAAATGAATCGATGACATAGTCCCGATAACGCCAAGCATTGGGCCTAAGTTGATCCGCTTTGTATCCATCCGAGTCGGCATAGCGAACTAAGTCCAGCCAATGCCTGGCATACCGCTCGCCATAGCGCGGCGAATCGAGCAGCCGATCGATCAGTCGCTCATAGGCATCGGAATGGGGGTCATTTACGAAGTCGGCCACCTCATCCGGAGTCGGCGGCAGACCGATCAAATCAAATGAGGCTCTGCGAATAAGCGTTTGCCTATCGGCTTCTGATGTGGGTTCGAGGCCCGATTTCTCAAGTTTCGAAAGAATGAACGCGTCAATCGGGTTGCGTACCCATTCTTCCGTCTCGACTTCCGGCGTATTCGGATTGGAAAGCGGCTGAAAGGCCCATAAAGCTTCTTCCTCCTGCGCAACTTCCTCTGCTTGAACAAGTTGAACAGGCACTGAAAGGAAAGCCAAACTCGCGAGCCAGGGGGCTACACT
>DKNL01000331.1:0-4216 GCA_002474325.1 Opitutales bacterium UBA7389 | reverse complement strand
AATATTCCCACAAAACCGTGTTTTCGTCAAGTTTCCCTGATCAGACATGTCCAAGCTGATCAGTTGCTTGTCATTGCGTACGAATCTGCACCGATCCGCGTAGGCAGCGTGCGGGAGCGCCATACTCGCCCTTTGCTCTGCCAAAATCTGTTCAATTCTTTGCCTAGCAAATTCTCAGATTGGCCCATCTATTCTGTCTGGATTTAATCTCATAAGTGATAACATGGGATGGAGGTTCTAACACGGCTGCAAGATCTGCCGCTCTGGAGAGGCTTGATTATTTCTGCCCTCGTGCCGGCCTGGTATACCATAAATGTCGCAACTATGATTATGGGCAGAATGGAGATGCGTATGTCTCCGGTTTATCACCTTATATTCGAATCGGTCTTTTGACCGAAGCCGAGTGCGCCCGGGCCGCGCTATCGAAACACTCCGAGCACCAATGCCGCAAATTCCTGGAAGAACTTTTCTGGAGGGTCTACTGGAAAGGATACCTGGAAAACCATCGGGCTATTTGGGATCAGTATAAACGTGATCTAAATCTTGTTCTTGAGGACGACTCCCTAACTCGAGATATCGCCACTGCGGAGAGCGGCAGAACCGGAATTGACTGTTTCGACAGCTGGGCGAAGGAGCTCGTTGAAACCGGTTATCTGCACAACCACGCTCGCATGTGGTTTGCCAGCATTTGGATTTTCGCCCTAAAACTGCCATGGCAGACTGGAGCCCATTTCTTCCTGTCCCATCTTCTCGATGGCGACGTAGCAACCAATACGCTCAGCTGGAGATGGGTGGCTGGCTTGCACACAAAGGGGAAAGCCTATTTGGCCAGCCGTAGCAATATTGCGAAATACACCGAAAATCGCTTTGCTCCGACTCAACTCGCTTCCAAAGCCGTGCCGATCACTGAAGACCCACCACTCCAAACGTTGTCGCCTCGCATCCAAGCCGCTCCCATCGAAATCGATCGCGAATCAAAATACGGATTCCTCTTTACCGACGACGATGCTAGCATACCAAACTTCGGCGACAATAGGCCTCAAACCGCCCTAGCGCTTTTTCCCGAGACCCGATACACTCGTGCCGGCATCAGCCAAAGCGTCATCGACTTCAGACGTTCGTCGATGGATGATACCGTTGGTCGGCTCGAGAACCTGGGAATCTCGACAGTCCTTGTCTTTCAAAATCACGCGAATGCCATTGTCGACTGGATTAGCAATCATCAGCTTGATACGATCGCCTGTCATCAGCCTTACATTGGAGATTGGAATGATGAGTGGAACGAGATCGAGGCTAGCATAGCCTCTAGCGGATCCAAACTTCGCTTGTTTCGAAGATGGTGGGAAGCCGATCTATTTCCTCACGCTCAAAAAGGCTTCTTCCCGTTCAAAAAACGCCTGCCAGCCGTCTGGGAACGAATTCAATCCCCCCTCGTCGCAGGGCTTTCATATTAATAGTGTCTCATACAATTCAGATTGTCTGGTTCAAACGGGATCTTCGGATATTCGACCACGCCGCATTGTCAAATGCTTGCAAACGCGGCCCTGTTCTACCATTGTTCATTGTTGATCGTCAGATACTACGAGCGCCTGATTATAGCTCGTTACACTATAATTTCGTTTCTGAAGCGCTCAATGAGCTTAGAGATTCGCTCCGCAAAATGGGGCTCCCCATCCTCGTTTTGGATGAAGATGTTGTTTCCGCTTTCACTCACTTGCTGTCGGTCTACGGGAAAATCGTCGTTCACTGCCACGAAGAAACAGGAAACGCCATTTCCTTCGAGCGAGACCGTCACGTGCGAAATTGGACGAGAGAGCAAGGTGTCGAATTAAACGAGTATCCGCAAAATGGTGTCATCCGAGGACTGCGAAACCGGGATGGGTGGTCACGAAAATGGAACGAGCGAATGGATGCTCAAATAATTCCAATCCCGGAACCCGCCAAGGCGCCCGAACTGCGAATACCCGGGGTTTCGTTGCCAATTAGCTCAAACTTGGATCTTAATCAGGATTTTGGAAACGAAAATAAGCTTCTCGGAGGAGAGAAGGCAGCCCGCGAGCTACTCGATTCTTTTCTCGATTCCCGCAGCAAAGACTACGAAAAACTCATGAGCAGTCCCATCTCCGCTCCTCACCATTGCTCTCGCTTAAGTCCCTATCTCGCCTGGGGGTGTATTTCATCTAAAGTCGTCGTCCAAGCGACGCGGGCTCGAGTCGCCGAACTGAAGGCCGAAAAAGGCGGGCGTTCTAGCGAAGGACCGCGGCTCAGGTCATTGACCTCGTTTCATTCCCGAATGCATTGGCGCTGCCACTTTACCCAAAAGCTCGAAATGGAGCCAAAAATCGAGTTCCGCTGCTTCAACCGAAGCCTTGATAATCTTCGCTCTGGAACACCCAACGCTAACCTGCTCGAAGCATGGCGATCAGGACAAACGGGATACCCTTTCGTCGATGCTTGCATGCGCTATCTCAGAGCCCGCGGATGGATTAACTTCAGGATGCGAGCGATGCTCGTCTCATTCGCCGCCTACGATCTCTGGATCGACTGGCGGTTCATCAAAGACTTTCTCGCCCAAACGTTCATCGACTACGAACCAGGCATTCACATTTCCCAATTGCAGATGCAAAGCGGTACAACGGGAATCAACACCCTACGCATCTACAATCCAGTAAAACAAGGAATGGATCATGATCCTAAGGCGACCTTTATTCGCCGATGGGTTCCGGAAATCGCCAGACTTTCAACTCCAGAAATACACGATTGGGGAACCGACACCTTTCTGCGACCGACAGCAGATTATCCCCATCCCATAGTTGACCACGCGGAGGCCGTCAGGTTAGCCAGACAACGATTTCGGGATATCAGGACGAGTGCGAACTACAAGAGCGATAGCGAGAAGGTTCGCCTACTTCATGGCAGTCGCAAGCCCTCAACAAGGAGACACCGACACCCCACTCACGGAAAGTCAAAGCCTTCCATCGCTACCTAGTGCCGAGTCATTTGTCCGTAGTTATTCAACTCGCCTCGGAGAGCACCGGAATCGAGTTCACTTCAGTCCGACAGATCCACGCTTATCAATTGCTTGTCATTGCGAACGAATATGTGCCGATCCGCATAGGCTGGATGCGACCATAGAATGTTGTCGTTGCGCCTTGGAAGGAAGGTTGTCGGATCGATCAACTTTGTCCTGGAAAGGCTCTGAAATCCGCTCGGTGAAAGGCTGCCAATCACGAGCTCCCCCTTTTCGGTAAACATCCAGGTCCGCTCCCCATTTTGCACGAAGAAAGCCGTAGCCCATCGACCCTCGTCCACTAAAGTCTGATCTTCCCAAACACGGTCCCCGTTCTGCAGATCGAGGCAGCGCATAGCCCCATAGCTATCGAGTCCGTAAACGTAGTCTCCTAGAATCACAGAGGTCATTATAATGCTATGCAACGCATCCGTGTGAATCTCGCTTCGCCCCTTCCGTTTCCAGAGCAAATCGACATCCATTTTATTCGCATCTAGTTTGTAGAGATAGGACCCGTCATAAAAAGAGGACAGAAAAATCCGCCCGGTCGTCTTATCTACCACTGGATCAGCTACATTGATCACCCCTTTGGCTCGGTTGAATTTCTTTTTCCAGACTGGCTCGCCCGATTTCGGTTCTAAGGCCGCGAACCAATCGCCTGTCCACACCAGGAGTAATTGCTTCCCATTCTGTTCGATGAACTTTGGCGCCGAGTATGAAGCTCCTCCATCAAGAGAACGCCACACTTCATCACCCGTTTTCTTGTCGAAAGCCATAACCACGGCGTCCGGTTGTCCTCCAACCTGAACATAAACACGATCATCGTCGACCAAAGGCGAAGCAGTAATTCCCCATACCGGTATGGCGGCGTTGAAATCGTACTCGAAATTACTTTTCCAAATCACTTCGCCGGTGGCCGCATCCAAGCAGTGCAGATGCCCCATGGTACCCAAAGCGTAGGCTTTGCCATCGGAGATAGCTACCGCTGCTCGAGGACCCAAAGGGTACCCAATATCCATATACTCGCAATCGTAAACATGCTTCCAGATTTCCGTGCCCGTAGCCTGATCCACGCAATGCACTTGCTCGACCTGCTTCGCCTTGTTTAGGTAGCTTGTCAAATAGACGCACCCATTGGCCACCGTGGGACCAGAATAGCCAGAACCGACCGGAGCACTCCATTTGGCCGGCAGCTTTTCGGAAGCG